>WGFP01000160.1 GCA_015492195.1 Acidiferrobacterales bacterium | reverse complement strand
TGTTGGAGCGCTACCCCGGTGAACTCTCCGGCGGTCAACGGCAGCGCGTGAGCCTCATGCGCGCGCTCATGCTTGATCCGGATCTGCTTCTGCTGGACGAGCCGCTGGGCGCCCTCGATCCCATGATCCGTTATGAGCTGCAACAGGAGCTGAAGGCGATATTCAAAAAACTCGCCAAGACCGTGGTGATGGTGACGCACGACATCGCCGAGGCCGCCTTCTTCGGCCACACCCTGGTGCTCATGCGCGACGGGCGCATTGTCCAGCAAGGCGGTATTCAACAGCTCGCCCAATCACCGGCGGAACCCTTCGTCGAACAATTCATCACCGCCCAGCGCGGACCGATGCAACAACTCAATGAGGCGCTGTCATGAAGAGAGTTCGGGCGTTGCTCGCCGTCCTGTTGCTTGGGCTGATGGGAACAGTCGGCGCGGCCGAGCGGAACAATAAATCTGTCGAGATACGTGTCGGTTCCAAAGTCTTCACCGAGTCCGTCATCCTCGGAGAGATAATTAAACATTTGGCCGCCTCCACCGGCCGCCGCGCCTATCACCAGCGCGAGCTGGGCGGCACCCGGTTGTTGTGGGATGCGCTGCTTGCCGGCGAGATCGACGTCTACCCCGAGTACACCGGCACGCTGATGAAGGAGATTCTGGCGCGCGACGGCCTGCGCACCGAGGCGGCCTTACGGCGCGCGCTGGCCAAACGGGGGCTGCGCATGACGCGACCGTTGGGCTTCAACAACACCTACGCCATCGGGGTCAAGGCGGAGCTTGCAGACCGTCTGGGGCTTCAGACCATTTCCGATCTCAGAAACCATCCCGACCTAGTGCTCGGCTTTGGCAATGAGTTCATGAACCGGGCCGACGGCTGGCCCGGTCTCAAGCGCCGCTACCAACTGCCGCACCGGAACGTACGTGGCCTGGACCACGACCTGGCCTACCGCGGGATCGAGTCGGGCACGCTGCATGTGACCGACCTCTACACCACCGACTCCGAGATCGCCTATTACAGGCTACGCGCGCTGGAAGACAATCTAAATTATTTTCCGGTCTACAACGCCGTCATTCTCTATCGCGCCGAGCTTGAACAGCGTGCGCCCGAGGCCGTGGCACAGTTCAAGCGCCTGGCCGGGCGGATCGACGAGCCGACCATGATCGCCCTGAACGCGCGGGTAAAGCTGGGTGGCGAGGCGGAAACGGTAGTGGCTGCCGATTTTATTCAAACGGCCTTAGGCATTGAGGTGGAACTCAAGACACAAACCGCGTGGCAGCGATTCTGGCGCCATACACGCGAGCACCTGTTGCTAGTAGCCATCTCGCTGTCGGCCGCCATCGTCATCGCCATACCGCTGGGTATCGCAGCAGCGCGGTGGCCGCGCTTCGGCCCGCTCATCCTGGGCACGACCGGGATCATTCAGACCATTCCCTCACTGGCGTTGTTCGTCTTCATGATTCCACTACTCGGCATCGGTGGGCCGCCGGCGGTGGTGGCCCTGTTCCTCTACAGCCTGCTGCCTATCGTGCGCAACACCCATGCGGGGCTCAATGATATTCCGTTGTCTATTCGTGAATCCGCCGAGGCCCTGGGGCTGCCGCGGGGCGCGCAGTTACGCCTGATCGAATTGCCCTTGAGCACCCGCGCCATCCTCGCTGGGATCAAGACCTCGGCGGTCATCAACGTAGGCACCGCCACCCTGGCGGCGCTTATCGGCGCCGGCGGCTACGGCCAACCCATTCTCACCGGCATCCGGCTGGACGATATCAGTCTCATCCTGCAGGGCGCGGTACCTGCGGCCGCGCTGGCGCTGCTGGTGCAGGGCCTGTTCGAGCTGGTGGAACGCGGCCTGCTGCCCAAGGGGCTGCGACTGGGCGCCGGATCACGCGCTTAACTTAGGCGTGCGTCTTTGGATGCTTGTACAGCCAGCTCTTCAATATATTTCATTTCCTCTGGTCGCCTAGGTGAGCAAACTTTTCTTTCTCAATATACGGTAGGACCACATCTTTACGATATCGTTAAACACAAACCACACCAGAACATATGCCCATATCCAAAGTGCATATTCCCAACCAATGGGGGCGATAAGGAATCCATAAACGGCAATCAGGGTACCGAGAATCTCGGTGCCGAAGGTGGCCCAAAATAGCAGGGGCGATGGCCATGGCTTCTGCCAGAACCACCCTTCTGAACGGGTAAGGTATAAAGTGCTGTGGCCGGCAACGATGAGTTTCAGAAACAAAATGCTGCGGATCACATCCTCGGAAAAACCACTCTCTTGCAGGATAAAGAACAGCACAAACGATGACAGCACTCCAGAAATACCCAGCATGCTGGAGACTGTCAGCAGTTCCTGCATGTTCCAGCGTACCGGCGAGCGATGCACCTTGGTGTTATCGTAGGCGATGGCCAGAATTGGGATATCGTTCAACAACGCCAAAAGAATGATCATCAACGCCGTGATGGGGTAGAAATCGAATACGACAATAGAGAGCGTCATGAACAGGATAATGCGGATAGTCTCGGCGATACGGAAGGTGGCATAGGACTTCATGCGTGCAAAGGTAATGCGCGCCTGACGTATAGCCTCATTGATCACCGACAACCCAGGTGCGGTGAGGATGATATCCGCCGCCGCGCGTGCAGCATCGGTGGCGTTGGAGACGGCAAAACCGCAGTCGGCTTTTTTCAATGCTGGGGCGTCGTTGACGCCGTCACCAGTCATGGCGACAATGTGGCCGCCTTTCTGCAGAGTATCAACGATGCGGTATTTATCTTCCGGCACCACCTCGGCAAAAATGCTCACATCCTCGATCATCTCAATGATGGCCGACTCGTGGGTATGAATGAACTCACGTTCCAGCAAACGCGTATCGTAAAGTTCACCCACTTTCGCCATTACCTCAGCGGCGAAACGCCTAGCCTCCTTAAGCGACACATCCCCTTTCAGGCGTTGATAGATGGCAGCCGTCAGTACCTCGACCAGCGCCAGCAATTCATTGGCGGCGACGCCGGATAGCTGGGCCGAGCGTATCGCGCGCTCCTCCAGGCCGAGGAGCTTGCCGATCTCCTTGGCGATGGCGAGGTTGTCGCCGGTGACCATCTTCACCGCCACGCCATAAGCACGCATCTCGGCGATGACCTGTTGCGAGTCCTCCCGTGGGGGGTCATAGAGCGGGATTAAGCCGATCAATCGCAGAGGCGCGTCACCCTGCCTACGCCCCACCGCCAGAGTGCGGTAACCCTTGGAGGCGAGCAGGTCCACAGTATTGTTGAGGTCATGGGCGCTGTCCTCATCCAACTCGGCCATCTCCATTAAAACCTGAGCCGCACCCTTCACGGCCAGGAAAGACTCGTCATCTTTTTTTATTTCGGCCTCGGTGCGCTTGCGTACGGGATCAAAAGGTGTAAATCCCAATTGCTGATACGATCGCCAATCCAGTCGGGGGAGGTTCTCATCAATGTAATGAAATATGGGCAGTTCGATGGGATCGTTGTTCTCCAACCGCGAGGCGAGCGCTGCGGTCAAAAATAAATCCTCTTGTGAATAACCGTCCAGCACAACCGGCTTGGCCACTTGCATCTCGTTTTTTGTCAGGGTGCCGGTCTTGTCGGAGCAGAAAATATCTACCCCAGCCAGTTCCTCGATGGAAGTCAAACGGGAGACAATGGCCCGGTGGCGGGCGAGGTTAACGGCGCCCACCGCCATGGTCACCGACAACACCGCGGGCAGGGCTACGGGGATGGCCGCTACGGTCAGCACCATGGCAAAGCGGGCAATCTCCAGGAAGGGCTCGTGGCGGAACAGGGCTACCATGATGATCAGCAGAACCAGAGCAACAGTGAGTAGGATCAGAAAATTGCCGATCTGGATCACCATCTTCTGGAAGTGGCTGCGCTCCTCCAACTGCGCCTTGGCCACCAACGACACGACCGTGGAAAAATTGGTGCGCATCGCGGTATTGACCACGACCGCCAGCATCTCACCCTGCTTGACGATAGTATTGGCATAGGCTACTTCGCCTGCTTTCTTACTCACCGGCAGTGACTCACCGGTGAGCACCGCCTGATCAATGAGCAAATAGTCGCCTTCCAGCAATTGCACGTCAGCCGGTACGATGTCGCCGATTCTGAGTTTTACAATGTCGCCAGGAACCAGTTCGCGCACCGGCAGGCGCCTGAATCGGCCGTTGCGTCTGACCGTCACCTCTCTGGCCAGGCGCTGCTTGAGAGCCTTGAGGGCATTGAGGGCCCGGTGCTCCTGAAAAAAATCCAGGCCGGCATTGACCAGCAGCATCACCAGAATGATGAAGAAGTCTTCCCACTTCTCCACTACGGCCGAAAGGACGGCCGCCGTTTCGATCATCCATGGGATAGGTCCCCAGAAGCGGCGGAAGATACGGTGCCATAAGGGCTCTTCCTGCTCCTCAATCTCGTTGTAGCCGTAGCGGGAGATTCGTTCTTGTACTTCGGCATCCGTCAGCCCCCGGCTGACGTCGGATTTCAACTCCGTGAGCGTTTCACCTACGGCTTGTTTGGTGTAA
This sequence comes from Acidiferrobacterales bacterium, assembly GCA_015492195.1. Lineage (GTDB taxonomy): Bacteria > Pseudomonadota > Gammaproteobacteria > Acidiferrobacterales > Sulfurifustaceae > S146-88. Next base: position 1,393 of record WGFP01000160.1, on the reverse strand, counting down.
TCGTCGGTGCGTTTGATGGGTTCCATGTTTTCACCCTTTTCTTCTGCCTTGCACTTAAAAGATTCTTAGCAGGTACCCCATTACATTGATGACAGGCTCGGTATGATATTGTGACCTTGTCGTTCCAAACTGTCACTTGAACGGAGCGAAGACGCGGATGATAAATCTCATTCATGGTGGCCATGTTTGACGTGGAGAGACAGGGGTTACCATCGCTGGCCTGGCATTTCCTGGCCTCCTTGACCAGGGTGTCGCCGCCGGCGACGATGGTGAAGTGTTTCTGCTCCGGGGCCTGCTCTTCAAGCCGGGGGGAAGGCCTACTGCCCAAGGGGCTGCGACTAGGCGCCGGATCACACTCTTAACTTGCGCGCACGAAGACACGAACGGGAAAGCTAAATGCATCATTTTGATTTTCTGATTATCGGCAGCGGTCCGGCGGGGCAACGCGCCGCCATCCAAGCGGCCAAGCTGGGGAAAAGCGTGGCGGTGATCGACGCGCGTCCGCAAGTGGGGGGCGTATCTATCCACACGGGCACGATTCCCAGCAAAACGCTGCGTGAAGCCATTCTTTATCTGAGCGGGTGGCGCCAGCGCGGCTTTTATGGCCGCGACTACCGGCTGAAAGAAAAAGTGACCATCAGCGATCTTATGCAGCGGCTTCAAATCACCATTCTCCACGAAGTCGACGTCATCACTGACCAGTTGCGGCGCAACGGCGTCAAAGTGATTACCGGCACTGCGTCATTCATCGATCCTCATAAATTGCTGGTGGAGTCTGCGGACGGAACCTCCGCCGAATATCAGGCCAATGTCATTCTTATCTCCACCGGCACCCGCCCGCGCCGGCCGAAAAATATTTCCTTTGACGACAAAGTAATTGTTGATAGCGACAGTTTGTTAAACCTGGAAAAGATTCCACGGTCGTTAACGGTAATCGGCGCGGGTGTCATCGGAATAGAATACGCTTCCATGTTCAATGCACTGGGCGTGAAGATCACGCTGGTGAATGAAAAGCCGACTCTGCTTAACTTTCTCGACCGTGACATCTCCGGTGAATTTCTCCACCAGATGCGTATCGGCGGCATGGAACTGCTCCCCGGCGAACCGATACAGTCCGTGAAACGCGACAAGGACGGTATGGCGGTAACAATCCTGGCCAGCGGCAAACAGCTCCGCAGCGAGGTCATCCTTTATGCCGCCGGTCGTCTCGGCTGTACCTCGGCATTAAAACTGGAAAATGCCGGATTATCGGCTGACGATCGTCACAGACTGAAGGTCAACACGCATTATCAGACGGCGGTGCCGCATATCTATGCGGCCGGCGATGTGATCGGGTTTCCCAGCCTCGCCTCGACCTCAATGGAACAGGGTCGACACGTCGCCCTGCACGCCT
>WGFP01000159.1 GCA_015492195.1 Acidiferrobacterales bacterium | reverse complement strand
GGGCGAATTTGGAAACCGCCTCGCCGCTGCGATTCATGAACGTCGTCGGCGCCAGCAGCCGGACATCCCGGCCCCCGATGCGGATCTTGCCGACGTTTGCGGAAAAGCGGGATTCAGCGCGCAGCTTGTCGCCGGTCCCTTCCAACAACACATCCAGAAAACGGAACCCGGCATTGTGCCGGGTCGCCGCATATTCCGCGCCGGGGTTGCCGAGGCCGACGATCAGGGAAATCCCCTGCGCCTTTTGCATCCCGGAAGGGGGCGGCATCGCACATTCTCCGCGTGCAGACGCGATTATTTGCCTTCTTTCTTCTGCTCGGCTTTCTTGGCGGCCGGCTCCGCTTCCTTGGCCTCGCCTTCGGACGGCGCCGCTTCCGCGCCCTCGGCGGCTTCACCCTCTTCCGCCGCGGCTTCCGCCGGCGCTTCTTCCTCGACCACGTGGACGGCGGTGATCGCCGCCACCGCCAGATCATCACCGCCGTGCGCAAGGCTCGTGATCTTTACGCCCTCGGGCAGCGGCAGGTCCGACAAATGGACCGACTCGCCGATGTGAAGCTGGGAGACGTCGACGGTCAGGTATTCCGGTAACTGGTCCGGCAGACAGGTGATGTCCACCTCGGTCATCAGGTGCGAGACGATTCCCCCCTCCTGCTTCACGCCGGGCGCGACGTCCTGTCCCACGAAATGCAGCGGAACGCGCATATGCAGCCTTTCCGTGGCGCTGATGCGCTGGAGATCGATATGTATGATCTCCTGCTTGAAGGGGTGCATTTGCCAATCGCGCAGGATGGCCTGGTCCTTCTCGCCGCCCAGATTGATGGTCAGGATGGACGTGTGGAACGACTCGTTCTGCAGGTTGTGCAGCATGCCGTCATGATCAAACGCGATCATTACCGGTTCCTTTCCGCCTCCGTAGAGGATGGCGGGAACTTTGCCGGCATGACGAAGGCGGCGGCTCGCACCTGTGCCCTTCGCCGTGCGCGGCTCGGCGGTCAATTCAAATTTGGTACTCATTGGCTTGTCTCCGGAATGTGTTAAACATCTTCCCGCCTCTCCCGCGACCAGAAAAGGCGATTGCTACTCGCTACTAAATCAATCCATAAACAGTTTACTGACCGAATCCTCTTCGGCAATGCGGCGCATGGACTCCGCCACCAACTCCGCCACGCTCAACTGGCGAATACGCTTGCAGGCCTTCGCCTCGGGCCGCAGCGGAATGGTGTTGGTCACAACCAGCTCGTCCAATTCCGACTTTTCAATGCGTTCCACCGCCGATCCCGAAAGCACCGGATGCGTGCAGTAGGCAACCACCCGGCGCGCGCCGTGGCTTTTGAGGGCCGTCGCCGCCTCACACAGCGTGTTGGCGGTATCCACCAGGTCGTCCATGAGCACGCAACTGCGGTTCTTCACCTCGCCGATGATGTGCATGACCTTGGCCTCATTGGGCCGCGGCCGGCGTTTGTCGATAATCGCCAGGTCCGCCTCCAGGTGCTTGGCCATGGCACGCGCCCGCACCACGCCGCCCACGTCCGGCGACACCACCAGCAGATCTTCGTATTCGTGCTTCCAGATATCCCCGAGCAACACCGGTGCGGCGTAGATGTTGTCCGTCGGGATACTGAAAAATCCCTGAATCTGATCGGCATGCAGGTCCATGGTCAGCGCCCGGTCGGCGCCGGCAACGGTGAGCATGTCCGCGACCAATTTGGCGGTGATTGCCACGCGCGCGGTGCGCGGGCGCCGGTCCTGGCGCGCGTAACCATAATAAGGTATCACCGCCGTGATCCGTCGCGCCGAGGAACGCTTGATGGCGTCGATCATGATCACCAATTCCATCAGGTTGGCATTGCAGGGCGCGCACGTGGGCTGGATGACAAACACGTCCTTGCCGCGCACGTGCTCCATGATCTCAACCATGATCTCGCCGTCGCTGAAGCGCCCAACCACGGCCTTGCCCAAAGGCAAATCAAGGTGGCGCATCACAAGCTCCGCCAGCGACGGGTTGGCGTTCCCGGTAAACACCACCATGCTATCTAAGGACACGTGATTCCCCTGTATCTATAACTGACCGGCCGACAATTGGCTGGGGCGCCTGACTACTACAGGCATCCTCAATTGGCTGGGGCGCCAGGATTCGAACCTGGGAATGCCGGAATCAAAATCCGGTGCCTTACCGCTTGGCTACGCCCCAAAACTCGCCCGCATTACCAATAATAACTCTTTCGGGGCGCCAGGATTGCCCGCGCCTCACTGCGCCTCGCCCCTGCGGGGCCAGCGCACTGCGTGCGCTGTCCAAATTTGTTCCCGACAAATTTGTCGAACCTGGGCCGCTCCCGGCATCCCGCCTCTCGCGGCATTCGTACGTCCCTGTACATCAGAATGCCGGAATCAAAATCCGGTGCCTTACCGCTTGGCTACGCCCCAGTGACACATTCTCAGCTTCGTAAACGCTGTGTTCCCGCACTGCCGCTCGAATCATCGCTGCGGACACTATATAAAGGATGCCGATTCATGCCGCGCGCCACGAAACCTGTCAGTGGACCGGGGGCCTTTTCAAGGATCTCCCTGCCCTGCTCGATGCTTGCGACCTTGAGAAAAACAGATCCCCCTGAGCCGGTCATTCGTGTCTCCCCAAACTGCTCCAGCCAGCGAAAAGCCTGATCCACTTCGGGGTGTTTCCGGCGCACGACCGGTTCCAGATCGTTGCGCGTTTGCCCCTTGCGAAAGTCGCGTATTGTGATGGGAGGACCATAAGGTGTCAATTGAGGATCATTGAACACATCGGCCGTGGAAACGTGGATCGGCGGCGTCAGCACCACATACCAGGACTCCTCCAGCTCAACGGGCGTCAATTCTTCGCCCACGCCTTCGGCCCAGGCCGCCTGACCGAGGACGAACACCGGCACATCCGCGCCCAACTGCAATCCCAGGGCGGCCAATTGGGGGCGCGGAAGATCGGCGCCCCACAAACGATTCAGTGCGAGCAAGGTGGTGGCGGCGTCGGAACTGCCGCCGCCCAGGCCGCCTCCGGCCGGTATGCGCTTCCTGAGCCGGATCGTTGCGCCCTGTGCGGTGCCGCAGGCCGTTTTCAACAGGCGCGCCGCGCGCACGGTGAGGTCCGCTTCCTCGGCCACGCCGGGAATGGGCGTAACCCGCGTGATGCGGCCGTCGTCCGTCGGACTGATTTCCAGTTCGTCGGCGTAATCCAGAAACTGATACACGGTTTGCAGCGCGTGGTAGCCGTCGGAACGACGGCCGATGACATGCAGGAACAGATTTAGTTTGGCGGGCGCCGGCCAAGTTTGCGAGGCGCCGGGGTGCGGGCGTTCACCGGTTGGTAATGGCTCGGAAACCGTCATAACAAAAATCACTAATTTTTCAACACCCAACGCTCGATAACCAGGCGGACTTCCAAAGCCTCATCTTCGAAGCCGGTCCGGCCAAATGACTTATCACCCTGTGCGATGCGTCTTGTGATAAAGACTTTGCTTGGAAGCTCATATGCGCCATACCGAATGTACTTCAGAAACCGGATATCCCATCCGAGTTGGTGCAATGTCTTGAGACGCCCCCAGTCATCGAGGCTCTGCGATCGCGGGGCATCGGGCGACGGCAAGCCGCGCACCCAGTAGTTCAATCCTTCAAGGGGGATGTACCAGCCGGTTGCGCGACGAAGCAATTCCCCCAACGAGGAATCGCGATAGACTTTTTGATTTGCATCCCGCAGTTGCGCGCCGTTGCGGTCTTGCGTCAACCGCAGGTGCCCGCCGCCAAGCGGTCCGGTCAGATCGATGTCGTGCCGGTCCTGACGGCGCACCCAATGCAACGAGGCCTGCCAACCTTCCTCCGTGGTGCTCATTGCCAACCGCCCGTAAATTGTCCAGGCAGTGAGCGGCTCAAGTTCAAGCCGGCGCGCCTGCCAGGTAAGTTCGGGGTTCTCAACCGACGGCCGTTGCGGCAGGGTGGTACAACCGGAAATAAATAAGAGAAAAGCGAGAAGGAAAAAAGGAGGAGAAACAATAAAAGGTTTTTTCATTCCAAAGGGGGCAAGAAAACGTGCCGTGGGGCGGGCGATAAAGGCAAACCCGCTCATCTTATCTTTTCTCTTTTCCCTGAGCCGTTTTTTATAATCAAGGCTTGAACTTGTTGATAATGTCGATCAACACCTCATTATCGGGGGTTTCGCGGAGCGCGCGGGTCCAGACGGATTTAGCCTCGCTATGATCCCCCATCACCCAGAGCACTTCACCGAGATGCGCCGAAATCTCAGCGTCGTTGCGAATCGACAGGGCGCGCCTCAAGTATTTGACCGCCTCGGCATGGTTGCCCAAGCGGTACTGCAGCCAACCCATACTGTCCAGAATAAAGGGGTCATCC
>WGFP01000158.1 GCA_015492195.1 Acidiferrobacterales bacterium | reverse complement strand
TGGTACAGGGATGTACCGCTTACGGAGCCGAGGGATGCAATTTGGGCAGCCGTAGGCTGCCTGAAAGGCGAAGGCCAGGGAGGCCTGAGTCAAAAGTCACCTGCTGCCGGGTCGCTCCTGCGCATCCATGCGCTCGCGACATTCGTGCATCCCTGCACAGCACAGCCACCGGCTTATATACAACATCACAACCGACTGGCCGCGAGCGCAGCGCCCATTAACCCTACCTTTGGATTCATCACCACCTTTACCGGCATAGCCTGCACCAGCGACGACATGCGGCCCTTGCTGGTGAAGGCGCGCATAAACGTGCCGTCGGTAAGCTTATCGATAATCTTCGGCGCGATGCCGCCGGCGATGTACACGCCGCCCTCGGCCAGGCAGCTCAACGCGAAATTTCCCGCCTGCGCGCCGTAGATCGTCACAAATAAGTCGAGCGCCTGAATAGCCAATGCATCCTTGCCTTTCAGCGCGGCATCGCTGATCACCGCCGCCGGGTCGCCGGTCTTCATCGCCTCTGTCAGGTCGGACGATGTGGGGGCCTCACGATCGTGCAGAAAGTTATAGAGCGTTACCAGCCCCGATCCGGAGAGCACGCGCTCGTAAGAAACGTGGTTTAACTTCTTTTTAAGATACTGGAGCAACTCCATCTGCAAGGCGTCCGTCGGCCCGAAATCCACGTGGCCGCCTTCGGTGGCGATGGCTTCGTAATGATCCCCCTGCCAGATGAGCAACCCCTGCCCAAGACCGGTGCCGGCGCCGATGACAATGCGCGGTGCGTGTGGCACGGCCTCGCCTTCCTGCAAGACCGCGAGGTCTTGCGGGTCCAAGGCCTCAATGCCGTAGCCGATTGCCTGAAAATCATTCATCAATCGCAACTTGCTGAGTTTCAATTCCCTCGCAAGTACGGCGCCCTTTACCTCCCAGGGCAGGTTGGTGACCCGCGCCAGTTGACCCGTGGGCGTTTCACTGATGGGTCCGGCGATGCCGAAACAGGCGCTGTCGAGCGAAATTGACGTGCGCGCCGGGGGCGTGCGCAGAAACTCCTGAATGATCGGCAATAACCCATCGTAGGCGTTGCTTGCGAAACGCTGTTCCGCCTTAACCTGATAATTGCCCTTATCAAATTCGGCAATCTGAAGCAGCACTTTGGTGCCGCCGATGTCACCTGCCAGAACTTGCATTGTTTTTTATTCCACGAATCAACCCAGGAAGATCTGTTTTTTCAATTCGGTGCGCCAATGGACAGAGCGTCATATTCCTTGCCGGTTTGGTAACATGACAGGGCATTGTTATACTTGCACACAGGCCGGGGTGGCGGAACTGGTAGACGCGCCGGACTCAAAATCCGGTGGTGGCAACACCGTGTCGGTTCGACTCCGACCCTCGGTACCAGGCTTCAAATGAAAAAGGCGGTCCGCGCGAAACATCGGGCCGCCTTCTTTATTGTCCTTTCGCGGTCACTCAGGCTACCTGGACCGGAATGGCATGGCGTGTATGCGTGATGCGGTTGGCCTCGTCCACGTAAACCAGGCGCGGTTTGAACCGGCCCAGTTCCTTCTCTTCAAACTCGGCATAGGCGCAGATGATAATAATGTCACCGGGTTTGGCCTTGTGTGCGGCGGCGCCGTTCACGGAAATGGTGCCCGACCCCGCCTCGGCGCGAATGGCGTAGGTGGAGAAACGCTCACCATTATTAAGGTTGTATACCTCGATTCGCTCGTACTCACGAATATCCGCCGCATCCAAGAGATGGGTGTCGATGGCCACCGAACCCTCGTAATCCAGCTCGGATTGCGTGACACGCACGCAGTGCAATTTCGCCCTGAGCATGATCCTACGCATAAACCCTCCGATCCTAAGACAGGATTTACAGGATTAATCAGGATAAACAAGATTCCATAAACGAAAAATCAAATACGTACATTTACCTGATATTGGCAATCCATTGAATACGAATCCTGTGAATCCTGCAAAATCCTGTTAATCCTGTATATTCATTAATTAAAATTATCCACTTTTACGCCGGTGGATTCAATGAGCCTCAGTGAATCTCCAACTCAACGTTGTCAATCAGCCGTGTGCGGCCAAGCCACGCCGCCGCCAGAATCACAAGCCTGTGATCCTGTTGTTGCGGAACTTCAAGGTCCTGCTGGCGCCGGATACTAACATATTCCGGCCGAAATCCAGCCGCCTCCAAATCCTGCAACGTTTTGTTTTCCAGGTCCGGCAATATCTTACGGTGTTTGGCTATTTGATCGCGAAGCGCACACAAGGTTGCATAAAGCCTTGGCGCAATTTTTCGCTCCTCAGCGCTCAGGTAATGGTTGCGGGAACTCATGGCAAGCCCGTCGGGTTCACGTACCGTCTCCGCGCCGACAATTTCCACCGGCATGCCGAGATCCGCGACCATGAGGCGGATCACCAACAGTTGCTGATAATCCTTTTTGCCGAACACCGCGACGTCCGGGTTAACCAGATTGAACAGGCGATTCACGACGGTGGCGACGCCGCGGAAGTGACCGGGACGGAATGCGCCGCAGAGGATGTTGTTCAGGCCCGGCACTTCTACGCGCGTCTGCGCCTCCCTGCCCCGTGGATAGATTTCCGCATCGGTTGGCGTGAACAACAGGTCAACGCCTTCCGCTTCCAGGGCGGCGTGGTCTTCCCGCGGGGTGCGTGGATAGATATCAAAATCTTCGTTCTCACCGAATTGCAGGGGATTCACGTAGATGCTGGCGACAACGACTTCCGCGTACTCGCGCGCCTTTTGCATCAGGTACAGATGCCCCGCGTGCAGATTACCCATGGTGGGGACAAAGGCGATGCGCTTTCCCAGACCGCGCAGCGCGCGAATCCGCCGCCTGAGCTCAACAACAGTTTCAACGACGATCATATAAACAGAGTAATAATCAAAAAAACTCAATGCAAAGGCGCAAGACACGAGAATGGACAGGACAAACAGGATAAGTTCATTCGTTCTTATTCCTGTTAATCCTGTAAATCCTGTCTATTTCTTCTTAGCGTCTTTGCGTTGAGTGGTGAATCCAGCACTAGTAACTGTGTTCCGGTCCCGGAAATGTGCGCGCCTTGACCGCCGCGATGTAGGCCTTGATCGCCGCCTCGATGGACGGCGCCCCTTCCATGAAGTTTTTGGAAAATTTCGGGCTGGGCCGGGGATAGAGCCCGAGCATGTCCTGCAACACCAGAATCTGTCCATCGCAATCCGGACCCGCGCCGATGCCGAT
>WGFP01000157.1 GCA_015492195.1 Acidiferrobacterales bacterium | reverse complement strand
GCCAGGCCCGGTACCACTTGTCCAGCGGGCGCATCAGGGGACTCTTCTTTTCCCGCACCCCCCGACGGAACGCGTAGGTGGCAAGCGCCGGCACCACGATGAGCGCCACGCCGAGCGAGGCCATCATGGCCAACACGATGCTGATGGCCATGGGCTGAAACAGTTTTCCTTCGACGCCCTCCAGGGCGAACAGCGGCGCAAACACAATAATAATAATCAACACCGCGAAAAACACCGGCCGTCCCACCTCGCGCGCCGCCTGCTGGATACGCAGCGGCATGCCATGGCGGTCGTGCGCGGCATCGTAGGGGTGGAGATCGCCCGGCGCGACTTCCTTCTGAATGTACGCCCGGTGCTCGACATCCGGCGCACTCAAATGCCGGAAGATGTGCTCCATCATCACCACCGAGCCGTCCACCATCATACCGATGGCGATGGCCAGGCCGCCCAGGGACATGAGGTTGGCGGAGACCCCCCAGTGGGCCATGGCCATGAGGGCCAGGCCCACGGACAGGGGCACCGAGATCAGCACCAGCAGGGTGGCCCGGAGGTTCATGAGAAACAGCATCAGCACGATGACGATGAGGACGAAGGCCTCCAACAGGGCCTTGACCACCGTGTTCACCGCCTTGGCCACCAGGTCCGCCTGGTCATAGAACGGCTCGATGCGCACCCCCTCCGGCAGGGCCTTCTGGATGATGGGCAACCGCGCCTTGATGCCGTCAATGGTGGCCTTGGTGTTGGCCCCCATGCGCTTGAGCACGATGCCCGCCACCACCTCGCCGAGGGACTCGGGACGACCCTGGGCATCCCGCCGGGTCATGGTCACCGCCCCCTGGCGGATCTCCGGCCCGTAGGCAACGGCGGCCACGTCCCGGACCCGGACCACCACGCCGTCCTGTTCCTTCAACGGGATGTTGCCGATGTCACGCAACCCGTCCTCGCCGGGTCTCACCCACCCCACCCCGCGAATCACCAACTGCTCGGCCCCACGATCGAGGTACCAGCCGCCGGCGTTGCGGTTGTTGGCCTCCACCGCCTCCATCACCCCTGCGGCATTGAGGCGATAGGACAACAGGCGCTGGGGATCGAGCTGCACCTGGTACTGGCGCACCTGGCCACCGAAGGACAGCACGTTGGTCACGCCGTCCACCGGCATGAGCAACAGCTTCACCACCCAGTCGTTGAGGCTGCGCAACGCCATGGTGTCATACCGCTCGGGATCGTCGGTCACCAATATGTACTGGTAGACCTGTCCCAGGCCCGAGGTGTTTGGGCCCATCTCCGGCGTGCCCACGCCTTCGGGGATCTGCTCCCGCGCCGCCTGCAAGCGCTCGAAGACGAGCTGGCGGGCGAAGTAGATGTCGGTGCCCTCCTTGAACACCACCGTGATGACCGACAGTCCGGTCTTGGAAATGGAGCGCACCTCTTCCACGTCCGGCAGGGCGTACATGACCGCCTCGATGGGGTACGTAATAAGCTGCTCGACTTCCTCCGCCGCCAGCCCCCGGGCCTCGGTGTTGATGGTGACCTGGATGTTGGTGACGTCGGGAAAGGCGTCCAGGTTAAGCCGGGGCAGGATCAACGCCCCACCGACGACCGACGCGGCGAGCGCCAGCACCACCAGCAAGCGGTTGCCGACGGCAAGATCGATAATTTTATTCAACATGACCGTCTCGCTTTAATGTTGGTGGACTTCGAAACCGGCCTTGGCAAGCTCCGATTGGATAAAGAAGGCGCCTTTCGTCACCACGCGCGCACCCGGTTTCAGGCCGTCGATCACGACTTGACCATTGAGGCTGCGCACGACCCGGACCTCCACCGGTTTGAAGTGGCCGGGCTCTTTTTCGACGAACACCACCCAGTCGCCGTCGGGGCTGCGCAGCACGGCCGCCTCGGGCAAGGCCAGCGCCGGTTTGCCGTTGCCAATGGCGATCTCGGCCTCGGCGAACATGCCGGGTTTCAACAAACGCCTGGGGTTGTCGATCAAGGCGCGCGCCTTCACCGTGCGGGTCGCCTCGTCCACGTGGGCGCCGACCGACAGCAACTTGCCCTTGAAGCGCTGATTCGGATAGGCCTTGACGAAAAGCGAGACCGCCTGGCCGGGCCGCACCTTGGCAAATTGCGCCTCGGTCAACGCCAGCTCCGCCCAAACGGTGCGCAGGCTCGCAATCACGTACAATTTTTGCCCGGGTTCCACCGTGTCGCCGGCGTTGAGCCTGTGCTCGATGACCGTACCGCGAATCGGGCTGTGAATGTGCTGGTAACGATAGGGTTTGCCGGTCTGCGCGAGCCTCCTGATCTCTTTATCCGTCAAACCCAGGATACGCAGGCGTTCATGGGCGTCCGCCAGCAGGGAACGGGCGTCGCCTTCAGTGGCTGCACCGTGATCCGCCCGCTTGAGTATTAACAGGTATTCATGCTGGGCGCTCAGGAACTCGGGGCTGTAGATGTTCGCGAGCAGTTGGTTTTTTTCGACCCGCTGGTTGGCGAAAACCGCCACCTTCTCCGCCCAGCCGCTTGAACGCGCGGTGAGCACCGCACGACGATTCTCGTTGAAGGCAATCTCTCCCGAAACCCGCAAGGCCTCGGCCACCGGTTTCGGCGCCAAGGCCTCGATGACGATCCCTTGAGCCGCCAACGTCTCCGGATTGAGTTCGACCGCTTCTTCCTCGGCATGCTCCGGCTGTTTCGTTTCTTCGGCGTGCGCGGGGGCTTCCTTGTGCTTCGTATCCGTATCCTTGTCCTGCTCGGCGCACGCCGTCAGCAATAAGAAAACGAGGACCAAGACGAAGCCCCCTGCGGACGCGGCCGACCGTCTCGCCGCATGACTGAAGAATTTTTTGCCGGTAAGGCACATCATAATTCCACCTCCCATAGGTCTTCGCCCAAGGTTTCCAGGTCCGCCACAACCGCGCGATAACGGGTTAAGGTGTTCAAATAAGCGCGGTGGGTGTCGAGATACGTGTTATAGACATCGAGCAGGTTCAACGCGTCGATGCGACGGACGCGGTATTCCTGTTGGGCCGCTTTCAGTTGGTCTTCGACGTCGGGCAGGATGGCGTCATTGTAACTCGCAAGCTGCGCCGCCAGGGCTTCGGCCTCGTTATAGCGCTGTTGCAATCTGGCTTGCGCCCGCAGGCGCAAGGCGCGCCCGCGATCCTGAATCGCCCGGGCCTCGGCAAGGGCCTCACCCTCAAGACCGCGCTGGCGGTCGCTGCCCGGCAGCGGGAACTTCAACCCCAGCTGGCCGGCCCAGGCGTAATTCGCATTGGCACCGTCGTACAGACGCTGACGGCCGAGGCCCACGGTAATTTCGGGGAGACGGGCCTTGCGCGTCGCGGCATACGCCTTGTCCGCCTGCTCCGCCCGGCGCTTCAACAAAATAAACGTCGGTCCGGTCTGGTCGATCTTGGCCAGCCAGGCGTCGCGGTCAAGCTGTAACGGCCGGTAGCGCAGTTCACCCGACACGGTGAGCGTCCCGGCATCGTTGCCGAGGAGCACACCGAGGCGTCGGCGGGCGTCGGCGGCCGCAATCTTGGCGTCGCGCAAGTCGTTTCGCAGACGTTGCCGGGCGATGCGGGTACGCAACAGGTCCACGTATTTGCCGGTGCCGCTTTTAAACCGCACCCGGCTGATACCGACCGCCTCACCCGTCAACGCGACGAGTTGTTGCAACAGACGCACCGTGCCGTCGGCCAACAAGACCCGGTCGAAGGCCTTTTGGGTTTGGGCGGTGATGCGCAGGCGTAGACGTTCCAAAGACGCGGTCGCCGCTTCGATCCCCAGGTCGGTGGCCTGCTTGCGCGCCCGACGCACACCGAACCATTCGACGCTCTGTTCGATGCCATAGACCTGGCTACCGAAACGACTCGGTCCGCCGCTGTCGGCTTCTTCGACATCCCAGAACACGGTGGGCGGATCGAATCCGTCCGCCTGCAGGCGGCGGGCGCGGGCCGCGTCCACTTGACGGCCGGCGGCCTGAAGCTGCGGGTTATTTTCCAGCGCCAACTGCACGGCCTGCGCGCGCGTGAGGCCGGACGGCGCATCTGCGGCCAATGAAAGAAACGGAACAAAGCCGGTCAGGACGTACAGTCCATACCGCAAAAAATATTTAACCATGATGATGCTCTCTTATCATGTCATTCCGGCACAGCCGGGTGACGGCGCGGGCTTAATCTATCACCGCGCGTGACTATAAACCGCGTGCCCGAGACACGCGAAATCACGTTTATGACAAGAGCGCTCTGGGTGGACGCAGCAGTGCGTGCGGGAAAATACCAACCCGGACCGGGGATAGAGCCGGGAGCCAGCGGTGGGAAACCATGGGCGACCCAAGGTCGCAGGCTGAAATCTGGCTGTCGAAATGTGCGCTGAGGTGGGAACAATGATCATAATCGCGCGCGGGATCACACTGATACGTATGTCCGCCGTCATCGACCGACAACACATGTTGACCGGAGGCCGATCCCATGTGCTGATGGTCGCTTCCCCCGGCCTGTGCAACCCCGGCAGCGGATGCGATCAACACGATGACCGCCATGATGACGTTGGTGATGCGATATCTCATATCATTGCCATAGGTACATCATAATGAATTGGCTGTCAAACAGCGCTTGGAGACTGTATATCCGGGTCAGGTTTTATCAATTTCCCTGATGATCGGGCAGCTGTCCTTGCTGCCGGTGCACAGATTAATCAGGAGCTGCAACTCGTTCTGCAACGTTCGCAGTTCCTTGACGCGCGCTTCAACTTCGACAAGCTTCTTGGCGGTAAGTTCACGTACTTGCTTGCGCGCGCGCTGTGGCGCCTCACGCATCTTGAGCAGGCTGGCGATTTCGGCGAGGGTAAAATTCATCTGCTGCGCCCGCTGGATGAATTTAAGCCGCGAGACGTCCTTGTCATTGTATAAACGAATCCCCGAGGGATTCCGGGAGACCCTCGGCAGCAGACCGATTTTTTCATAATAACGCAATGTGTCGGGGGTTAAGCCGAGTTTGTGCGCGATAGCGCCGATATGATAGTTGGCCATGTCTTGAATCACCTTGCGCCGGATTCGGTCAATACGGAACAATAAGAAAATAATTATTAATAAAGTATAAGCCCGTCAAAATCAGTGTAAATCCTGCAATTATTTCAAGCACCCTCTGGTGTCGCGTGAGCACCGTCAACGATTGCAACCAACC
>WGFP01000156.1 GCA_015492195.1 Acidiferrobacterales bacterium | reverse complement strand
GAGATGTGTATAAGAGACAGATGCATAAAAATCACTAAAACTCGCTGGAATATTCTTTTCCCGTCCCGTGAAGTCGTTCAATACCTATTTTTTATCATTGATGATCGGCATGGCCGCGGGGCTGGTCTCATTGTTGCCTGCGGCCCAGGCGGACGATCTGCTGACCGTCTACCAACGCGCGCAGGAAAACGACCCAACCTACCGCGCCGCGGGCGCCAACTACCAGGCCACCAGACAGAAACTTCCCCAGGCGCGCGCCTCCTTGCTGCCGACGATAAGCGCGCAAGCGGACAAGACCCGTAACGACAACGAAGTTATCACCGACGCCGGCATCATCTCACGCCCGGCCGGGCGCGCGGTATTCGACAGCACCGGCTACACGCTGAGCCTCACGCAGCCGGTCTACAACAACGCCATTTTCGCCGGCTTGCGCCAGGCCAAGGCCGAGGTGCGGCGCGCCGAGGCCGACTATGCCGCGGCCAAACAGGACCTGATGACACGCGTGGCCGAAGCCTACTTCAACGTGCTGGCGGCGGAGGACAATCTCGAATTGGCGCAGGCGGAAAAAAAGGCGATTGCACGCCAGCTCGAGGTTACCCAGGGCCGTCTCGACGTGGGGCTGGCAACCATCACGGACGTCCACGACGCCAGGGCCCGGTTTAAGTTGGCGGAAGCGCAGGCCATTGAAGCCGCCAACAATTTGGAAGACCGGCGTCAAGCGCTGCGCGAACTCACCGGCCGATCCACGGTTGCGCTTTCCAAGCTGGGGGAAAACATTCCGTTGATTACTCCCGACCCCCCGGACATTGACCAGTGGGTCAAAACCGCCTTGGAACAAAATCTTGCGCTTCGGGCGCAACATGAAACGACAAAAATCGCACGCGAAGAAGTCAAACGCCAACGTGCCGGGCATCTGCCCACGCTCGACATCGTCGGCTCACGCTCACGCACCGACACCGACGGCAGCATCACCGGTCCCGGCGTGCGCAGCGACAGCACCGCCGTCGGCCTGGAACTTCAGGTACCGATATTTCAGGGGGGGCTGATCAACGCGCTCACCACCGAGGCCAAACACCGCTACGCGGCCGCGCAGCAGGAGCTGGAAGCGCGGAGACGCGCCACCGCACGTGCGGCGCGCGCGGCGTATCTCGGCGTCAGCAGCGGCATCGCCAAAATCAAGGCGCTCAGGCAGGCGGTGATTGCAAGCGAAAGCGTACTGGCGGCCAAAACCGAGGGCTTCGAGGCCGGCATCAACACTAACCTGGACGTGCTCGATGCCCAGCGCAGCTTATTCCGCGCCAAGCGCGATTATCTGGCGTCGCGCTACGACTACGTGCTCAACTTGCTGCGCCTGAAACAGGCGGCGGGCATCTTAAGTGAACAAGATCTGGTCCAGGCCAACGGTTGGCTGCAATCTCCATAGAGCTAAGAAGAACTTGATACACTTTACTCAGACCTGATCAGCCCCTCGATCAAACGCATATTTCTTTCCAGGGCGCCGCGGTTTTCTTCAACCATTTTTTTTCCCGCCTCGCCGGCCTCGAACCGACGATTGGCGTTGCCCATAAAATCCGAAATGGCCGGGGCAAGTTCGGAGGGATGCCGTATGCGCACGCCGGCACCCTGCTCCAGCGCCATGGCGCCGATCTCCTCGAAATTGAACATGTGCGGGCCGAACACCACCGGCGTGCGCACGGCCGCCGCCTCCAACAGATTGTGGCCGCCGATCGGCACCAGACTGCCGCCGATGAAGGCGACGTCGCACGCGCCGTATAACAGTTGCAGCTCACCCATGGTGTCGCCGACCAGCACTTCACAGGCGGGATCGAGCATGCCGTGTTGCTCGCTGCGAAGGGCCGTTTTGAAACCGGCCCTTCGGCAAAGCCGCACAATCGAGGAGAAGCGTTCCGGGTGGCGCGGCACCAATACCAGCAGGTGATCCGGGAAACGGTGTTTAAGCTCCCTGCAGGCGGCAAGCACAAAATCCTCCTCACCTTCGTGGGTGCTGGCGGCGATCCATACCGGCCGGTCGCGGCCCCAACTGCCGCGCAACACCTCCGAGGATTCGCGCAGGCTGGCCGGCAGTTTGATCTCGAACTTGATGCTTCCGGTGACATGAATCGAATCGGGCGCCGCGCCGAGGGCTTGCAGACGCTGCGCGTCCGCTTGCGTCTGCGCCGCCAACAGCTTGACCTTGCGCAAGGTGGAACGCGCAAGTCTGGGAAATCTTTTGTACTTGCGCATGGATGATTCCGACATGCGCACATTCGTAAGATAAACGGGAATGGATCGCGCGCTGCAAATATGAAAAATGTTCGGCCACAGTTCCGTTTCCATCACAATCGCGATTTCAGGCCTGACCTTGTCGAGGAAACGCTTGACCACTGAGGGATAATCGTAGGGGGCGTAACAGTGCGAGACCGCATCGCCCAACAGCTCACGTACCTGCACGGACCCGGTCGGGGTCATGGTCGTCACCAGAATTCGGTGATGGGGATAGCGCTCCGTCAAGGCCTTAACCAGCGGAACGCTCGCCCTCACCTCACCGACGGAAACGGCGTGAATCCAGATGACGCGGGGGAAATCGAGCGAATCAATGAAACCGAAACGCTCCGGGATCCGGCGCCAGTAATCGGGGTTGCGCAGTCCGCGCCACAATAGCCGCATCAGGAGCAGTGGAAACATCAGGCGCAAAAGCCAGTTGTACAGAGTCATCGCCTTAAAGCACCTGCAAGCGTGAAAGAGCGCCCCATACATCTTGGGGCAGCGGCGCCTTTCCCGGCCCCCCGAGATTCACCGCACGCGCGGGATCGGCGGGAAACACGCCCGTCAGTTCCGGTGAACTGTCGGTATAAAGCGCCACCGTCGGTCGCGCGAGCGCCGCGGCCAAGTGCACCAACCCGGTATCGACGCCGACCACCGCGCGGGCGCGGCCCAGAACCACTGTGAGGTGACGCAATCTCAATCTTGGAAGCACGATCGCCTTATCCGCTGTCTTTGCAATCCTCCATGCGCGGTTTTCCTCCGCGCTGTTTCCCCACGGCAGAACCGACACCAGATCATAGCGGGACATTTCGGCGACCAGCGCGATCCAATGCTCATCGGGCCACAGCTTGGACGCGCGACTGCTGCCGTGCAGGCAGACCACGTAGTCCTTGGGAAAATCCGCGGGCAAAGGCTCGTCCGGCGGCTCTATGCCGTAGTCCGGCGGTGTGGCCGGTTGCGGATAGCCGAGCGCCTGGGCCGCCAGGTCGCGGTTGCGCACCACCGCGTGCCGGCCGCGAGCGACCGTATACGTATGCCGATAACACCAGGCGGCCGGCGGCTCACGCGCCGATTTTCGGTCCTGACCGTAAGACGGTCCCTTGGCGAGCACGGAAAGCAGCGCGCTTTTAATCAGGCCTTGGGTATCCAACACGGCATCGTAATTGTGCGCGCGCAACTTGCGTCTGAATTTTCCGAATTCACGCCATGTCGAGGGTTTGAACAGCGCACCCCGCCAGCGGCGGGTGGCAACGGGAATCACGCGGTCAACGCGCGGATGCAGGGCCGGAATGTCGACGAAACCCTCCTCAACCACCCAATCAATTCTCGCTTCCGGCACGTGTTTACAGATATCGGTTACGACCGGCAGGTTATGAATGACGTCGCCCAGGGATGAGGTTTTTATTATCAGGATGCTCGGCATCAAACTATTTTCGCATACAATAGCGCCATGACCGAGC
This sequence comes from Acidiferrobacterales bacterium, assembly GCA_015492195.1. GTDB lineage: Bacteria > Pseudomonadota > Gammaproteobacteria > Acidiferrobacterales > Sulfurifustaceae > S146-88. The sequence goes on along the minus strand of WGFP01000156.1, from coordinate 2,699 downwards.
CGTTATCCGTCGTGATTATCGCCTTAAACGCGGAACAACAGATCGAGGCGTGCCTGAAAAGCGCCGCCTTCGCCGACGAGATCATCGTGGTGGATGCCGGGAGCACCGACGGCACTGTGGAAATCGCCCGTCGCCATGGCGCCAAAATAATTCACCAGGAGTGGCTCGGCTTCGGAAAACAAAAGCGGTTCGCGGTCAATCAGGCCACGCATCCCTGGGTGTTGTCGCTGGACGTGGACGAGCGGGTCAGCGATGAGCTGCGTGAAAACATCTTAAAGGAAATGAAGGCGCCGAGGTATCTGGCCTACCGGATGCCGCGGCGCAACCGCTTCATGGGCCGCTGGCTTAAACACGGTGAGGGCTATCCCGACTGGAGCTTGAGGTTGTTTCACCGCGACCACGCCGCCTGGAGCGACGACCCGGTGCATGAGAAGGTGGTCACACAAACGCCGGTGGGACGCCTGCAAGGGGATTTGCTGCACGAATCGGAAAACGGCATCGCCGATTATCTGGCGAAACAGAACCGCTATACCACGCTTCAGGCCGAGACACTGCATGCGCAAGGGAAACGTGCGGGGATCTGGCGCATGCTCTTGAGCCCCCCTTTGCGTTTTATAAAATTTTATTTTCTGCGACTGGGATTCCTCGACGGCATACCCGGCCTGATGCATATCCTGATCGGTTGCCGTAACAGCTTCTCCAAATACGCCAAACTGAATAGATTGCGAAAAGAAAATTCCTGATGCATCCGGTGCCGGCGATTATCCGCCGGCCGATGATGCCCGTGATTTCTCCTCCCAGTTTTTACTCAGAACTTGCAGGCGCTCAAATCCTGCAAGGGCCTCGTCGACACGTATATCCGCGACATTCAGACTTTGCGGCTGCAATAATACATGCGGGACACCCCACGGATACCAGCGGGTCCTGTCGGAGTTTCCGAAGAAACACAACACAGGTTTGCCCAAGGCGGCGGCGATGTGCATCGCCCCGCCGTCACTGCAAATAAGTGTTCGACATAGTGACAGGGCCGCAATGAGCTGACCGAGATGCGTCGTGGGATAAGCGATGACGGGTATATTTTTTAGCGATTCAACGATGATCTCGGCCTTGGCGTCGTCTCCCGGATGCAAGGGATTGGCGGCGTCGCCGGGCGACCATAACAGCATAAATGCGGTATCGCGCGTCTTGTGTAGCCGCGTAATCAGATCGATAAAATTCCGTACCGGCCATTGGTTGCTGGACTTGCGGGCGGAGATATGTATCCCTGTCAGATTTGTATGCGAGGTTCCATTTTGTTCCTGAATTTTTCGTTGTACGGTTTTTATTTGTTCAGGGTCCGGAAAAATACGCAGGCGGGATGGGTTTTCCTCGACGCCAAGCGGGGCAAGCAGACGAAAAACGTCCTCTACCTCGTGCAGAGGCTTCGGCGAAGCATTAGGGACACCTATGTCTACGTATCGCGCCTCGCGTTTTCCCGGTTCGATAAAACCCACGATATGCCTAGGCTTCAACGGCCGCGCCAGCCGCAACGCATGCGATGACAGGCGCGGTCCGGCAAGGATCACGTAATCAAAGTGTTCTCTTCTTAATCTGCTTATCAGGCGTATGCGGTTCCAATAAACGCCGATCAGGCTTTTTCCTCTTGGGCGATGTTTTCCTTTTGTGTACGCATAGAGCGCGTTGATATCCGGATTATTCTCCAGCACGGGAGAATTGTAGCTGTTAACCAAAGCGCAAATGCGGGAATCTGGAAACCGATTGCGCAGCGCGTGAAACAACGGCGTGGTACAGACCAGGTCACCGATATTATCGCGGCGAATGATCAGAAACTTGGGCGCAGTCTCATGATTGGACGCGGCCACGAGGTTAAACGCTCTCTCGAGTTGTTGGTGGCGACTCTTTTTCTAATTTTAAATATGACAACCACACGCCTAAAAGAAAGACGCTCAAAAGCGCGTGTTCATGATGCAGGGTCGTGTTTAGTACTCCGGCCCCGACGGTAACAAACCAGGCGCTGAAGCTGCCGCCCCACAGCACCCAAGATATTTCACTATCACCTTTACGGGGAGAAAAACGAACCAGCCAATACAGCCAGATCAATAACACACCAAGCAATATCGCAAAACCAAACACCCCCCGTTCGGCGAGTGCGGTGACATATAAACTGTGTCCGTGTGAAGAACCGAGGTATTCGGAATCCTTATAGGTTTCTCCCGAGTCCTCAACCCATTTTTTGACTCTTTCCATGGTGATCCGACTGTAATTACTCATCCCCACGCCAAAGACCGGGAATTGCCGCCACGCAACCACGGCGCTCCTCCACAGTTGGACCCTGTTACTCGTAATATTATTACTGCTTATATTGAACTCCGTTTTCTTTACAACTTCGGTATCCAGGAAAAAAGCGGCCGTGCCGGCCAAAACGACGGCGCCGGTCAGGATAATCAATGGATAACGCGAACGCCTCAACCATACGATACTTAATATAAATGTCAGCAACATCATGACAACCACGGCGGCGCGGCTGGCGGAAACAAAAACGGAATAGGCGATAAACATGGTCAGAATTGTGCTGAAAAACCTCCAAACAACAGAGAGTTTATTCCAGTAGGCCAAAAGTCCCGCCAATACCAGACCGAAACTGATAACGAGATAAATCGCGCTGTGATTGACGTGGCCCACGGAATGAAGTTCCAGGG
>WGFP01000155.1 GCA_015492195.1 Acidiferrobacterales bacterium | reverse complement strand
ATTGATCCGCGCCCTGCTCTCGCAAAAACCCATGAAGAGCAAGCAAGTACGATGAATAAGCATTCATTTTCGGGAAAAGCATGCAGGCGCACGATACGGTTCGCAACCAATGCCATGCAATACCAACAAGCGGCGCAAGTTCAGCGTTGTCGACGTATGGGTGTCGTGAACGGAGAGGCGCAATCAATGGATAGGGTTCGCATTTACGGTCTTTATACATTTTAGTACTGGGTCTCCTTCTTGACGCTGATGCCTGGGCGGACCATCCCGCGGCTGCATTTGGTTCCGAGTCGTCCGGCCCGATTAACACTATCGCGGCCACGCCCATGCCCCGCGGTCAGTGGTCCATCCGGCTGCGCACGGAGGTCATCAACTTTGACGAGTTCAGCGACGCGGAGCTTAAGGGCTTTGCGGCGCAGGGGCTTGAAGATGTTCACAGTATCAAGACGCATCATCTAGGCACAGCGCACACTCACCTGCAATGGGATTTCCTGCTAGAGCTCAATGGCGAGATGAGAAGAAAAAACAAAATCGCCGGAAAAAAGACACTCATTCGGGGGGGTTCCGTTATCGATACTGGGGCTGTTGCCGTTGGTGGCGGTGGGACTGAGATGCGCCATGCGGTGAGGGCCGTGGTCGCTTGGTGAAGGGGAATCTGCGTGAAATGCTACAAGTACAACAACTGCGATGAAACGGCGGTGTTGCTGGAACTACAGTAGCAAGTTTCAAGTACCAAGTGGCAAGGATACTAATGCTCCACTTGCTTTACGCGCATACACTTGTAACTTGCTACTTGCCACTTTTTTTCGAACATACCCCCTTCTCCCGCATGCCGCGGCAAACGCCATACATATATAAGGAATGGTCGTCGACGATAAAACCGGCCTCGGCCGCCACCTTGCGTTGGCGCGCTTCGATGGAATTGTCGCAGAACTCAAACACCTTGCCGCATTCCATGCACACCATGTGATCGTGGTGCCTGCCATGATTGATTTCAAACACGGAACGCCCGCCCTCGAAGTTGTGCCGCAGTACGAGACCCGCGGTCTCAAACTGGGTGAGCACCCGATACACCGTGGCCAGTCCGACCTCCTCTCCGGCGCTTAACAAGTGTTGATAGACGGCCTCCGCCGTCATGTGCCGATCCTTGGCGTGCTCAAGGATATGCAGAATCTTAAGCCGCGGCAGGGTGGCCTTGAGCCCCGCCTTTTTAAGGTCGGCGCTGCCCGCAGAGGGAGTTCGAGCGTGAGCCATAAATAAGGGTTCCTCGTTGAGATACGTTGCCTGTATACCCGGTCAAGCTTTATGGGTTATCATGGTGCCAGTGTAAATCAGCTCTTCCGTGATTTCCAAAATGCGTCATTTATTAATCGTCACATTGGTGGCGGCGGCTGCGCTTTCCGCCGGTTGCGTCAAGGTCTACAAGCTGGATACCCAGCAGGGTAACGTGGTGACCCAGGAAATGGTGGACAAGCTCAAGCCGGGGATGACCCGAAGCCAGGTGCGCTTTGTGCTCGGTACGCCGCTGATCACCGACCCATTCCACCGGAACCGGTGGGACTATTTCTATTCCTTTAAGGAGGGCGGCGGGAAAACCCGGCAGACCCGGCGTTTGACCATCCTCTTCCAGGATAACAAATTGGTCGGTGTTCAAGGAGACCTGGTAACCAAAGACGTGGACACCGCCGCTGTCCGCAGCAACGAGACAACGCCGGTTACAAAAGAAAAAGGGGATGCTCAAACCCCGGTCGCGGGTGCGGTTATTCATCCCGATTCCACCGACCATCGTCAGGCCTTATAGGGCCTCGCCGCATTTCTAATCCGTTTTCTTCTTTTTGTCCTGCGTTCCACGCCCCGGCGCCGAAGCGCGCAAGCGGCGTGCCTCCTTGGGGTCCGCGATAAGCGGGCGGTAGATCTCCACGCGGTCACCGGCGCATACCTGTCTGTCCAGGGACGTCGTTTCACCGAAAATGCCGACCCGGTTCCGTGCAAGACTGATTTCCGGCAAGCGTTCCAGTATCCCGGACTGCCGGATGGCCTGCGCGACCGTGGTCCCGGGGCGTGCGTGTATTTCAATCGCCACCTGGGTCTTGGGCGCGGCATAGACGACCTCCACGTGCAGGGCGTCCTTCTCTTTGTCTTTGTCTTTGTCTTTGTCTTTGCTTGGCATGGCGGTTACGGGCGTGCGCCGTACAATTCGACGGCCCTGCGATGAAAATCGTCGATAAACTGATTGGCGATGCTCGCGAAGACCGGGGTCAACACCATTCCCAAAATTTTGTTTGAAACCTCGAATTCCAGGTCCACGGATATCTTGCACGAATGCTCATCGAGCGCGTCAAATCGCCAGTAGCCGTCGAGGCGGCTGAAGGGGCCTCCCACCAGACGGATTTCCATCATCTTGTCCTTCTGCAACAGATTGCGCGTGGTGAAGGTTTTGTGAATACCGCCGTAGGCGATATCAATTGAGGCAATCACGACGTCCTCGTCCTGCGAGAGGATGCGCGCCCCGCCACACCAGTGGAGAAATTTTGGATAGGAAGGAATGTCGGCCACCAGCGCGTACATTTCATGCGCGCTGTACGGCACCAAAGCTGAACGGTTGATCGCAGTCACGAAAAAAGTTGCATTATGTTAAAGAATAGCATTAAAAGCAGAACCGGAATCACGAGACGCACCAGCCACAACCAGATATCAAACGCGCAGGGTGAACGCATGGCGAATTGTTCGCGCATCATTGCGGGTTTCAACACCCAACCGGCGAACAGCGCGATAAAAATCCCTCCCAGCGGCAAGAGAACCTGTGCGGTAAAAATCTGCAACACATCGAAAAAGCCGAGCTTTTTCACAACGCCGAGAAATTTAAACTCGAATTTCCAGTGATTGAAAGACAAAATGGTAATCAACCCCAATGTCCATGCGACCGCACCGCTCACCATCGCGGCCTTGAATCGGTTCATGTCAAAACGCTCGCCCAGCCACGCCATAACCGGTTCAACCAGCGCAATCCCGGTCATCCAGGCAATGATCACCAATAAACCGAAAAATACCGTACCGAAAAAATGCCCGAACGGAATATGATCAAACGCAAGCGGCATCGCCTGGAAGACCAGGGTCGGACCCGACGCGGGCTCCACGTCGCCGGAAAAAAGCAAGGAAAAGACAACGACGCCCGCCATCAGGGCGACCGCGGTGTCCAACCCGACCACCGTTAACGCCACCCGGTGTATGGAAACCTCGCCGTTCAGATAGGCGCCGTACATCAGCATCACGCCCACGCCCAGCCCCAAACTGAAAAAGGCATGCCCCAATGCCGTCAGGATACCCGCACCGGAGAGCTTGGTGAAATCGGGCTGAAACAAATAAACGAGCGCGCGTCCGAACGCCTCGGTCGCCGCGGCGTAGGCCATCAATATCAGGAGCAGGATGAATAAAAGCGGCACCGCGTACTTGATTACCACCTCCAGACCGGCCCGCACGCCGCGCGCCGCCGTCACCATCGTCATCAAAATAAACACACTGTGCCAGAACAACTGTTTTTCCGGATCCCAGGCCAGCGCCGTAAACAGGCTGCTGATGCCGTCCGCCGTCTGGCCCACAAATACACCGAACGCGGAGCGCAGCGTATAGGCGATGGTCCAACCCGCGATGACGCTCAGGTATGAAAAAATCAGAAAACTGCCGAGGACGGCAAACCAGCCGACCAACACCCACTTGGGATCGCCGCGCGCGCGCCGGGCGAGGCGACTGAGGGTGCATATCGGCGATCCCCTGCCCATCCGGCCCAGCATCACCTCCGCCATCAGCAGCGGCAGGCCGATGAGCAGCACAAAAAATAAATAAGCAATAACGAACGCGCCGCCGCCGTACTGACCCGCCAGAAAGGGGAATTGCCAGAAATTATTGAACCCGATCGCCGCGCCGCTTGCAGCAAGCACAAAAAGCGTTGTCGATGACCACCGTACCGTGAGGGGTTTCCGGACAACGCCCTCTGCTTTCGCCCCTTTATGGGTGGATTCCGGCCTACGGCCTTTTGTTATTTTTTTGCGTCCGCCTTTTGTGTGCATGTACGACTCCGGCAACCAACCAAAGCAATCCCGTCTCTAACGCCGTGAATGTGTCACAGCTTGTATGATGCTGTCCATCATCAAACGTTCCTGAAAGATCGCCCGGGGCGCCGTTCTTGGGTATGCGCCTTGTTCCCAAGACCCGCGGGCGGGTCCGACGTCGGGTACCGACGCCCGGATTTTGGGTATAAGATTGTCGTGCCCGGCACACTTTGCCGCAGCCCGACCGCATCATCCCGATATGAACAAGAAAAAAGCCAAATCCGGTCACCCCGCCATCGCCCAAAACCGCAAGGCCCGGCATGACTATTTTATCGAACAAAAATACGAAGCCGGGCTGGCATTACGCGGGTGGGAGGTCAAAAGCCTGCGCGCCGGGCGCGCGCAGCTGAAAGAAGGGTATGTGGCCATCGACCGTGGCGAGGCGTTCCTGATCGGGGCGCATATTTCGCCGCTTGCCTCTGCGTCCACGCACGTGCATGCCGACCCCACCCGTCCGCGCAAATTGCTGTTGCACCGGGAAGAGATTCAGAAGCTCATCGGCGCCACCGAGCGCAAAGGATACACCCTGATACCCCTGTCGCTGTACTGGAAACACGGGCGCGCCAAGCTCGAAATCGGCCTTGCCAAAGGCAAACAACGGTATGACAAGCGCGCGGCCATCAAAAAACGCGAGGCCGACCGCGAGCGGGAACGGGCGTTGAAGAGCGTGAGGGGTAAGGGGTGAGGAGAGAGGAGGTGAGAAGCGTCAAGCACCCTTTTCCCGCCCCTCTCACCCCTCACTCCTCACTTGTATCCCAGGCATTGCGCCCCTATTATATGTAAGCCATGGGGGCGACACGGCTTCGACGTGGGTATTGAAGCCTTCGGGGCATGCCGAGGTGCAGAGTTCCTCGTAAATCCAGCTGCAAACCAATAGTTGCCAACGAAGACAACTACGCCTTAGCGGCTTAATCCCCGCTAACCTTTCACCCGGTTTTTCCTGCGGGCTGGGATGAAGGGTCGATGCACACAGGATCGCGTACCGTTGTGCCTGTTAGCGGTACGTTAAACCAAAGCAGGCTCCGCCGGTTGCCTTCCCTGTCTGTCGGGAAACAGCCGGTTAAATCATAGACAGACTACGCATGTAGAACCGGACGGCGGAGGACTTGCGGACGCGGGTTCGATCAAAAAGGTCGCCTCTGCCCGCAAGGGCAGAGTGAAAACGGGGCTCACATCGGTGAAACCTGACGGCGTTCTTAACATATAGAACGGCATGGCAACGCCGAGGGGTAGGAAGAGGGCCAACCTCAGGCCTGCCCTGTAGAGACTCATCGGCCCGCTGGCGCACATCGGTGTGTGAGCGGGTACGAGGATTCGCCTGATTTCCTGGGCGGATAACACGCCCCGCACCCAGTCACTATGACTGGGTGAAGGCATAGTCCAGCCTGCATCGAAAGATGTGGATCAGCTGTCCCGCCGCCTCCACCAAATAAACAAAAGGCCATCCTTGTGGTGGCCTTTCGTTTTTACGGGCGTTGACGCCTGTCCGACCGTGGGTTAGGTTTGTGTGCATTCCTTTTCCGCCCTTGGAGAAAATCCGTGCCCAAGAAATCCGCGTCAAAGAAAGCAGGCACCATGCCGGATTTCGAGGCCGCCCTGGCGGAACTCGAAAAGATCGTCGAAAAAATGGAGTCCGGCGAACAGAGTCTGGAGGAATCTCTCAAATCCTTTCAGCGCGGGATCGAACTGACCCGCGTCTGCCAGAAGGGGTTGAAGGAGGCCGAACAACGCGTAGAGAAACTGGTCAAGGAAGGCGACGGTTTTAAGACCGAACCTCTTAATACCGATGAGCAGGAAAGTTGATCACGGTAACCATCACGTAGGTGAATCGCAATAAACTGAATCCGTCGCCGGCGTCTTCCATCAAACAAACGCTGAAAAATTGCCAGGAGCGGGTGGAACGCGCCCTGAAAAACTGTCTGCCCCCCGCCGACGCCACACCGACGCGGCTGCATCAGGCCATGCGCTACGCCACTCTAAACGGCGGCAAACGCATCCGCGCCGCGCTGGTCTATGCCGCCGGCGCGGCGGTTGGCGCCGATGACGCCGCGCTCGACGCGCCCGCCTGCGCGGTGGAACTTATCCATAGCTATTCCCTGATCCACGACGACCTGCCGTGCATGGACGACGACGACCTGCGCCGCGGCAAGCCGACGTGTCACAAGGCCTATGACGAAGCCACGGCGCTGCTGGCGGGGGACGCCCTGCAAGGACTCGCCTTTGAAATTCTTGCGCACGACGCAACCACGCCTACGGGCGCGGCGCAGCGTCTCAAGATGATGGAAGCCTTGGCGCAGGCCATCGGCTCCCAGGGCATGGCGGGGGGGCAGGCGATTGACCTTGAATCCGTCGGGGAAAAACTGTCGCTCTCCCGGCTTGAAGATTGCTATCTTCGCAAGACCGGCGCATTGATCCGCGCCGCGGTGCTGCTGGGCGCGCTCGCGCGTGAGGACGTTGATCATCGTCTGCTCGCGGCGCTGAATGAATACGGCCGGGCCATCGGGCTTGCTTTCCAGATCACCGATGACATCCTCGACGTGGAGGGGGAAATCGAAAAACTGGGCAAGACCCCCGGCGCCGACCAGGCACGCAACAAACCCACGTATCCCGCCTTGCTGGGGCTCGACGAGGCCAAGGCCCGCGCGCGCGCCCTGCACGCGCGCGCCCTCGAAACCCTCAAGCCTTTGGAGGATAATGGGGCTTTCCTTGCCGACTTGGCCGGCTATATCATCAACCGCATTCAATGACCCGGTACTCAGGGAAACCAATCGCCTGAACTTGACGAAAGAACTCAACTTCTCCATCATGGGCGCCCCCTGCGGGGAGCGTTTACAAAGTAAACCTGAATGAAACTCAAAAGCAAAGTAGAGCCCATCTCGATTGCCGATGTCCAGAACAGCCCGGATCACCGGCGCCTGCCCATCGACAAGGTGGGCATCAAGGACATCCGCCATCCGGTGCGCGTCAGGGACCGCAGCCAGGGCGAACAACACACCATCGCCACCTTCAACATGTACGTGGAGCTGCCGCATAACTTCAAGGGCACCCACATGTCGCGCTTCGTGGAGATCCTGAACAAGCACGAGCCGGAAATATCGGTGGAGTCCTTCAAGGACATGCTGCATGAATTGAGCGAGCGCCTTGAGGCGAACACCGGCCACATCGAGATGAGCTTCCCCTACTTCATCAACAAGTCGGCTCCCATTTCCGGTGTAAAAAGCCTCTTGGATTACCAGGTGGCCTTCATCGGCGAAATCAAGGACGGCAGACACGTCATGACCATCAAGGTGGTGGTCCCGGTCACCAGCCTGTGTCCGTGCTCCAAGGAGATCTCCCGATACGGCGCCCACAACCAGCGTTCACACGTCACCGTGGCGGTACGGACCAACACCTTCGTGTGGGTGGAGGATCTGATCGACCTGGTTGAAAAACAGGCAAGCAGTGAACTCTACGGCCTGTTAAAACGCCCCGACGAAAAATACGTGACCGAACATGCCTATGACAACCCCAAGTTTGTCGAAGACATGGTGCGCGACGTGGCGGCGGTGCTGAACGACGACGACCGTATCGACGCCTACACCGTGGAATCGGAAAACTTCGAGTCGATACACAATCACTCGGCCTATGCCATGATCAGCCGGGATAAAAGCGAGCCTGCCTGATTCCGAGCCGCGCGCAAAAACCTTCTTAAGGAAGGTTTGATTAAATAAATTTTTGACGCAAAGACGCGGAGACGCAAAGGTTTTTCTGTTTGTTAGCCATGAATTTTGCATCCTTAGCTCCGTAATCGGCGCGTCCCTGCGCCACTTCTCTTGGCGTCTTTAATACTTCTGGATCAGCTCCATCTTCTGGCCGTCGCGCTTGATGCCCAGGCGTTCGACACTACCAACGGTTTCGATCGTTATCTACGGACACTCCACCTGCATGCGCAAGAACAGGTTGATCGGTGCCTCACGAAAACCGGGTGTGGGTCTGGTGGAACCGGTGGTGGCACAGCCAAAGACACCCAACCCGCGATAAGAAGCCTCCCATAAACCGACAGGTGTGACGTGAGGCCAATCCGCGGTGGCGCCGTTTCTTAGCAGTTGACCAAACCCATTATGGCTAAGCCATACATCATAGCCGGAGGAATTGGTCACGCGTGTCACGACAAGCTCACGTGCCCAGCGTGTTGCCGGTTCGGTACCACGCCATCCGGTAAAGGCACCGCGCCCATCGCAAGTCCGTTCAAGATCGAGGTTGGCGTCGATCCCGCCCGGTGGCAGTGCCGTCACGGTGGCGGAGGCGGTGGCCGGGTCATCGTCGCCAAAGCGGGAGGTAAGAGTTAACGTGGTCGTGGCGCATATCCGGCGACTGGTGCTGCCGGAGGGCGTCACATTGCCAATAGGTGGTGCGGTTTCAGGTGAACCGGTAATAACTTGGGTTGCCCTATCATGCGGCTCGACTTCCCATACCACGTTAACGTCACTGCAGCTCGGACATATGTGTTCCGGTGTGGCTTCAAATTGTCGGATTTGTGGTGGATCACAAGCGACCAGTGCAGTCGCCAGAACGAGGATCATTCCGCCAATTATATTGCGCTGGGCAACGGCTCCATTCTTATTCATAGCGCCTCCATTATTTTTGTAAATACATGGGATTAATTTGGAATACCTTTGTTATAAATTACTTCCCTGTATGCTGTACCATGAGCTTTCAACAATCAGCTGGGCGGGTAGTAGCTCCTAGGCTAAAATGAGGTACGCAATAGGTCAATAACGGATCAATCGTTCTGCACATATGCTGTATTAACAACTGGATAGAGCCTGTCTTCCAAAATTAGATATTGTCGAACCAAGCCTCCCATGCCCCGGAAACAACGCCAAGCACGCCAAGGGTCGCTCTGGCGCATCCTGCAATGCACAGGGATGTGCGAGTGTCGCAAGAGGCACGACTCCAGGGATGAAGGAGGTAGAGCAACGCAAGAAGCAGTTGCCGAGGAAGCCGCAAGCGACCGCCCGCGACCTTTGCGATCTCTGCGTTTGTTCCAGGGCGCCGGGGGGCTGGATGGTATTTTGAGATGGGTGCTAGTACTTCTGGATCAGCTCCATCTTCTGACCGTCGCGCCTGATGTCCAGGCGTCCGAGGAATGACATGCCGAGCAGGACCTCCACCGGGAAATTGCCCTCGATCACCCCGGCGTCCACGTTATAGAGGGTGATGCCTCCCACCTTGACGCTGTTCAGCTTCAGATTGTAGGTGCGCACAATGCCCGACGCGGTATTGGCAAAACCGCGACGACCGATTTTCTTGTAATCAAGCCCGATGCGTTTTGCCACGCGGCTGTTCATGGCGATCGCGGTGGCGCCGGTGTCCACCATAAAACGCACCGCCACGCCGTTGATCCATCCGTCGGCAAAATAATGGCCGCTCGGTTCCGCCCACAGGGTGACACTGCCCTTGTTGGATTGCGTGAACCCGGCGATCACCACGCCGAGTTTCAGCACTTCGCGCTTGCCGTTAAATTCAATCTCCGCCTCTTCCGCCTGGGTATCCGTGCCGAGCAGTTTCACGCCCTCGGGGCTCGTCTGGCCTTTGGCGAGCACCCGCCGCGCGCCGTCTACCATCAAAATGGCCTTGTCCTTGAAAAGCGCATGAAGGGCGATTTTATTCGCCGCGTCGCTCCACGGCGAAGGCAGGAAAAGCAGGATGCCGACGATCAGCTGGCTGAAAATGCCACGCATACCCATGTTCCTCTGTCGGCTATGTGACTATACAATCCACGCATGAAAGAAATTCTGATATTCCGGCACGCGCCCCAGGAGGGCCCGGGGTATTTTGCCGATTTTCTTGCGCACAAGGCCCTTCCTCATCGCCTCATCCGGATTGATCAGAACGAACCCGTTCCCTCAAGCATAGACGGAATTTCCGGCCTTGTGCTCATGGGCGGCCCCATGAGCGTCAACGACGATCTTCCCTGGATTCCGCCGCTTATTAGCTTGATTCAACGGGCGGTCGATGCCGAGCTGCCCGTGCTCGGCCACTGCCTCGGCGGACAACTCATCAGCAAAGCACTGGGCGGCGCGATCACCCGCAACCCGGTGCGCGAGATCGGCTGGCTGCCGGTCAATCGCGTGGACAACGCCGCCGCCGCGGACTGGCTGAACGATCTGCCGCGTGAATTCGAGGCATTTCACTGGCACGGCGAGACCTTTTCCATTCCGGAAGGCGCAAGCCGCATCCTCGAAAGCCGTGACTGCCCGAACCAGGCCTTTGTGACCGGCAAGATCCTGGCGCTTCAGTGTCACGTGGAAATGACCGCCGACATGGTGCGGGAGTGGGCGCGCCTCGGGGCGGACGAGCTTGAAAACACCTGCGCCACGGTACAGAGTCCGCAGGAGATGGCGGTCGATCTCGAAGCGCGCGTGCGCCGGATGCAAGGCGTCGCCGATAAACTTTATCATCGCTGGATTCAAGGTCTCACCTAGTGCTTCGCATTGGCATTGACCTCGGCGGCACCAAGACCGAGGGCATTGTGATGGACGGCGCGGGTAACATCCTGTGCCGGGAACGCCGACCCACGCCGGCGGCGCAGGGCTATGAAGCCATTCTCACGAACATCGGTGATCTGGTGCGCAATCTTGAGCGTCAAACCAAAAAACCATGTCGTGTCGGCATCGGCACGCCGGGGGCGATCTCCACGCGCACCGGCTCACTCAAAAATTCCAACACCACCTGCCTGATCGGCAAACCGATTCTCAAAGACCTCGAGAGGCGGCTTGAGCGACCGGTACGCATGGCCAACGATGCCAATTGTTTCACGCTCTCCGAGGCGTTGGACGGCGCCGGCAAAAACCATACGGTCGTGTTCGGCGTCATCATGGGCACCGGCGTCGGCGGCGGCATCGTGTTTCACGGCAGACTGCACGAAGGCCCGCAACACATTGCCGGAGAGTGGGGTCATAACGTGTTGGAACCGGACGGTCCCGCCTGTTACTGCGGCCGACGCGGCTGCGTGGAAACCCTGATCTCGGGGCCGGGGTTCGCACGCGACTATCAATCCCTGGGCGGCGACCCGGCATTGGAAGCCCATGGCATCGTGGCGCGTGCACAAAAAGGCGACGCACTTGCTGAAGAAGCCGTGCAACGGTTGCTCGAACGTTTCGGCAGGGCGCTGGCCGGCGTCATCAACATTCTCGACCCCGACGTCGTGGTACTGGGCGGCGGCATGTCCAATATCGAACGGCTGTACACCGAAGGCCGCGAACATGTTGCCCGTCATGTATTTGCTGCACATGGATGTGCGAATGTCGCGGGAGACACGACCCCAGGGATGGAGGAGGTAGAGCAACGCAAGGAGCAGTTGCCGAGGATGTCGGGAGCGACCAATGATGAACTAAAAACACCGATCCTGCCCAACACCCATGGCGACAGTTCCGGCGTGCGCGGGGCCGCGCAACTCTGGTCTCCCGCTGAATAAGCGCCGGTTTTCGATTCTCGGCTTAATTGTTGTAAGATGTCGGTCACGCCGCCCCCTTAAACGATCCGTCCGGAGAAGAACATATGATGCGCGCAACCATCCTTATGCTGATCTCCCTTATCATGCTCGCAGGCTGTACATCACCCGAACGACCTGCAATGCCGGAATACACAAAGCGGTATGTGACCGAAGGCAAGTTCGAGGACGTGAAACAAGACATCATGATTGTCATCGCCGATCGTGGTTTGGTCATAAACGACACCTCCCACATCGCCAAGATGCTCGACCGCACCGGCAAGGATCTCGACACGACAAAGAAGATCTTTCATGGCGAGGATCAGGCCCAGGCATTTTCGTTCTGCAGTGCCGTCATCTCGCGCAAGACCATGGAGGCCGACCCGCATAACATCGTCTTTTGTCCCTATACGATCGTGATTTACGTCACTAAGGATGAGCCGAAGAAGGTGTATGTGGCCTATCAACGTCCACTGCAAGAGGGAGATACCGCTGCATCGAAGGCCTCACTCAAGGCCGTGGACGATTTGCTGGACGGCATCATTCGTGAGGCGCTGAACATTCAATAACCAGGGTCGCACACCCAAAACGGTTGCAGGCCCTCATGGGGCCGGGCAAGAACTGCCGCCGCTCACGGTCCGCTTAACTTCTGTTACGGCTTTCACAAGATGCGTTGTTGAAAGTCCCGACCCCGGAATCTTAGCAGAATGCCTAAAGTTTAATCCCTCTGATCTCGCCCCAATAAAACGGACACCTCGTTATGGGCTAGGTTGACGATAACGTTCAAACTTCGTCGGAGTCATGCAGTTTAAAGTGGAACTTCATGTCCATGTGCGGTTCAACACCATGCAATCACTGGAATAATAGAATAGCATTCAATGCGCTTTCGTAATTATTATATGGGACAGCAGTAACCCCTTTTACTGTTTTTCCCTGATGGTATTTATTGCCTGCTGTTTAATCGATATCTGTGCCCGTAGCCCGGCGTCACCGCCCCTCATTTCTACAACGGCTTGATCTATTTCTCTCTCCGCTGCGGTAAGTTTTCGAAGAAAAGATTCGTAGCCGGCACGGGTCTTATAGGCACCCCTTATCAGTGACTCATAACTCTTGCCTTCCGCCTTGAGCAGGGCTGAATAGTGATCGAAAAGTAGAGCGGCCAGGGCCAATTGTTTTTGGTGCATGCTTTCAGAATACAGCTTGTTGGACGAACACCACTTCCTGATGCTCCCCTCTACCTCGGCATCTCTGACCTGCCTGTTCCCGCCTTCTCCTATATCACGAGCCGCATCAAGAACCAGCTTTCTTAGAAATAGGAAATCCATAGAAAACTTTCTAATTTCCCGCCTTGCAGACAAAAATTCAAATACAAACTTGAAAGGTATCAAATAATGCCAGGCAGGTGGTGGGTGGCTGGCCCTTATCAGGGCCCTTATCAGGAGCGCCACGCTTCTGGCATTCCGCTCCTCATAGGCGAGAATTAATAAATATTTCTTAAAAATTGTTGAATGTTTCTTAAACATGCAGCAGCGAACTCCCAAAAATGAATTTGATCTGGATTACGAAGGGGCATCGGTTCGTTAGAACGTGAACCCAATCATTAACACAGTGAATCAGTATTTATGACAGCAGTAGGTCATAGCCCTTTTATACTTTAATCTAGGCCGGCGTCGTCTTACTTGACCTACCTTACATTGAAACTTGCGTTCAATTTAACTATTGGAAAACTTTTCCAATAATGGAAAAAGTTTTCAATATATGGGCAGGTTGTTTCCATATATGGACAATTTTTCCAGATCTGGACATACCGATCAGTCCTCCCTCACCCGCTGCTGCAAACCCGGCACTCGAACCTTGTGATAGGGTACTCCACAACCACTTCTCCGGTAACCATTTCCCCGCCCGTGGTCTTGACCGCCTGCCGCGGTATTGTTGGGGTTTTATGGTAGCGCCGGGCGATCCGAAAGCACACCTCAAAGCCGCGCGAGCGGGGGGTTGCCCGGCAAAAAGCTGAAAAATCCCCTGCTTATCAGGCATAATCCCTACTTTCCGATTTTCCGAAACTCGAGAAATCCAATAAAAAGAGGTTGTGATGCGCACGTCCCGATATCTCCTTTCCACCGTCAAGGAAACCCCCGCCGACGCGGAGGTCCTCAGCCACAAGCTCATGCTGCGCGCAGGGCTCATCCGCAAATTGGCGGCGGGGCTGTACACGTGGCTGCCGCTGGGACTGCGCGTGCTGCGCAAAGTGGAAAACATCGTGCGCGAGGAGATGGACGCAGCCTCCGCCCAGGAAGTGCTGATGCCCGCGGTGCAACCGGCGGAGTTGTGGCAAGAGTCCGGGCGCTGGGACGAATACGGCCCGGAATTGTTGCGACTCAAGGACCGGCATGAGCGGGATTTCTGTTTCGGTCCCACCCACGAGGAGGTAATCACGGACCTCGTCCGCCGCGAGATCAAGAGCTACCGCCAGCTGCCCGCGAACTTCTACCAGATCCAGACCAAATTCCGCGATGAGATCCGTCCGCGTTTCGGCGTGATGCGTGCGCGCGAGTTCCTGATGAAGGACGCCTACTCATTTCATATTGATGAGGCCTCATTGAAGGAAACCTACGAACGGATGCACGCCACCTATTCACGGATCTTCCAACGCGTCGGTCTGGAATTCCGCGCCGTGGCGGCCGCCACCGGCGCCATCGGCGGAAACCTCTCGCATGAATTTCACGTGCTGGCCGACTCCGGCGAGGATGCCATCGCGAT
>WGFP01000154.1 GCA_015492195.1 Acidiferrobacterales bacterium | reverse complement strand
CGCCATTTGGAACCGCTGACCAAAAAAGACCTTTCGCTGCTGCGCGCCTTCGGTGAAGACCACGGCGTACAGGTACACGTCCAACCGGGCAACCCGGATTCCGTCTCCTTGTTGTGGCCGGAACAGGCAACGCCGCTTTCTTACCGGCTGCCGGATTTTGATATTGAAATACGGTTTCGCCCCACGGACTTTATTCAGGTCAACGACGACGTGAATCAACAAATGGTCCGCCAAGCGGTCACGCTGCTCGCGCCGCAACCGGATGAACAGGTGCTGGATCTTTTTTGCGGCTTGGGTAATTTCACGCTGCCGCTGGCGCGCCGCGCCGGCGGCGTGCTCGGGATCGACGTGGAAACGGGGCTGATTGACGCGGCGCGGCGCAATGCCGATCTCAACAACCTCACCAACGCCGCGTTTCGCCAGGCGAATTTGTACGATTTACACGCCACAGACCCGCCCTGGGGCGACTTTCGGTTCGACAAGCTGCTGCTGGACCCGCCGCGCAGCGGCGCCCTGGAAGTGCTCAAATGCCTGCCGCCCAAGGGGCCGCAACGAATCGTCTATATTTCATGTTATCCCGCCACCCTCGCGCGGGACGGTGATTACCTCGTGCATGTCCTCGGCTACCGCCTGGAGACCGCCGGGACCCTGGACATGTTCCCTCAGACCAGCCATGTGGAATCCATGGCCTTGTTTGTGAAACCCTAAATATCATGTCGGCGCCGGATACGATGATTGAAGTGGATGTGGCCGCGCAAAGGCTGATCCTGCGCGACGGCAGGGGAGAACCGGCCATGGAGGCCCGGATATCCACGGCCCGCAAAGGCGTGGGCGAGCGGCTGGGCAGTGAACGGACCCCGCGCGGCCTGCACGTCATCCGCGCCAAAATCGGCGCCGGACTTCCGGCCAACGCGGTGCTGGTGTCGCGCCGCCCGACCGGGGAAATCTATTCCCCCCATCTGCGCGCCGCCTATCCCGAACGCGACTGGATCCTGACCCGCATCCTGTGGCTGAGCGGTCTGGAGCCCGGCAAAAACCGTCTCGGCAACGTGGACACCATGCGCCGTTACATCTACATACACGGTTGCCCGGATGACGACCCGGTGGGCGTTCCGGGTTCTCGCGGCTGTGTCAAAATGCGAAACCACGACATGATTAAATTATTCGACCTGGTGTCGCCGGGGACGCGGGTTTTGATCAAGGCCTAACAAATATGCCGCTTGGACCGGTAATGCTGGACCTGGCTGGAATCGAATTGACTCCGGAGGATCGCGAACGCCTCCGGCATCCGTTGGTGGGCGGCGTTATTTTGTTCTCGCGCAATTACCAGTCGCCGGAACAAGTGGAGGCCCTGGTGCGCGACATCCACGGCCTGAGAGAACCGCAATTGCTGGTGGGCGTGGACCAGGAAGGGGGGCGGGTGCAGCGCTTGCGTGAAGGGTTTACAACATTGCCGCCGGCGCGACACCTGGGCAAGCTGTATGAGGAAAACCCCAAGCGCGCCAAACGCCTGGCCCGGGCCTGCGGCTGGCTGATGGCCACGGAGCTGCGCGCCGTGGATATTGATTTCAGTTTCGCCCCGGTCCTGGATCTGGACCGGGGCGTCAGCCAGGTGATCGGAGACCGGGCGTTTCACGCCGACCCGGATGCGGTTGCCGATCTGGCCCACGCCTACATGACCGGGATGTCGCAGGCCGGGATGGCCGCCGTCGGCAAACATTTTCCCGGCCACGGCGGTTGCGCCGCCGACTCGCACGTGTCCCTGCCGGTGGACGAGCGCGACTACGCCGACATCTACGCCGAAGATATCGTGCCGTTTGAACGCATGGTCCACTTCGGCCTCGCCGCCATCATGCCCGCCTACGTCGTCTATCCGCGCGTGGACCCCAATCCCGCCGGCTTCTCCCGCTATTGGCTCCAGGAAATTCTGCGCAAACAGATCGGCTTCCAGGGCGTGATCTTCAGCGATGACTTGTCCATGGAGGGCGCGAAAGGCGCCGGCGATGCCGTGGATCGGGCACGGGCGGCGCTCACAGCGGGTTGCGATATGGTGCTGGTGTGTAACGACGCGATTGCCGCCGACCGCGTACTGGAAGGGTTGGGAACATACGATAATCCCGCCTCACACCTGCGGCTGGTGCGCATGCACGGCCGCGCCCATCCCAAGCGCACGGAATTGGCCGCGGACCGGACCTACCGGGACACGGTGCGTGTGGTGTCCACGATCGCCTGAGGCAATATAAATATTGATTCGTTTGACAAATGTTCGATAATAACGAATAACGTGATGCATCCGTTCATCTTGCCGGGGAGACAATCGTAAATTGGATCCATTGCGACCGCTCAAAAAGCTGAAGCTCGAGAGCTTCAACAATCTCACCAAAACGCTGAGCTTCAATATCTACGATATTTGCTACGCGCACAGCGAGCAGGCGCAAAAGGAATACATCGCCTACACCGACGAGGCCTACAACGCCGAGCGTCTGACCGCCATCCTCACCGAGGTGGCGCAGATCATCGGGGCGAATATTCTTAATATTTCCCACCAGGACTACGATCCCGAGGGGGCGAGCGTCGCCATGCTGATCTCGGAACTTCCGATCCACGAGGAACCGCTCAACCCCGAAGCCCCCGGCCCGTTACCGGGCACAACATACACGGAAAAAGGCCGCAGCGCCCAAACCGACAAGCATTCTGAAACAAAGGAGCCGCTTCCGGACGTGGTCGTAGCGCATTTGGATAAAAGCCACATCACGGTACACACTTACCCGGAAAGCCATCCGGACAACGGCATCAGCACGTTCCGCGTGGACATCGACGTATCCACCTGCGGCAAGATATCGCCGCTGCGCGCGTTGAACTATCTGATCCACACGTTCGATTCGGACATCGTCACCATTGATTATCGCGTGCGCGGCTTCACCCGTGACGTGCGCGGCACCAAGCATTACATCGACCACAAGATAAACTCCATCCAGAATTTCGTGGATAAACCCACGCTCAACCGCTATCAGGCCATTGACGTCAACGTGTACCAGGAAAATATTTTTCACACCAAGATGATGCTCAAGGAATTCAAACTCGATAACTATCTGTTCGGCGCCAATGAGGAAGACCTGACGCCTCAGGAGACCAAGGTCGTCACCCAGCGTCTGAAGCATGAGATGGCGGAAATCTTTTACGGATCCAATATCGTACGGGTAAGCTGACCCCTCGACGCACAAAACCCACTTTCTGTGTGTCTTGCTTCATCCTGTTGCAACAAGCCGACGGTCGGTTAGGATAACGCATGTTTTCCAAACCGCTGCCGACTTTTGTCCATTGAGCCCCTCCATGAATCCCATGATGCGCGTCAGCGCCCCGGAATTGTCGGGGGAATTGGAATGGTTTAACACGCCTTCGCCGCTCAGCATGAAGGACGTGCGGGGCCGAATCGTGATTTTGGATTTCTGGACCTACTGTTGCATTAACTGCATGCATGTCCTGCCGGACTTGCGTTACTTGGAAGAAAAATATCCCGATTGCCTGGTCGTGATCGGTCTCCATTCCCCCAAGTTCCCGAACGAAAAGGTGGGCGAACATGTGCAGAAGGCCATCAACCGCTACGACATCCGCCATTCCGTGGCCCACGATCCGGAATTTCGCATGTGGCGTGAGTACGGCGTGCGCGCCTGGCCGTCGCTCGCAGTCATTGACCCCGAGTGCTATGTCGCGGCCATGCTGTCGGGGGAGGGCAACCGGCAACAACTGGACCGGCTTATCCAACAACTGGTCGAAGAAGGGGAACGGGCCGGAACGCTGCGACGCGCGATACTTCCTGCGGCCCTGCAGCCGGAGCCCGAAACGACACTTAGGTTTCCCGGGAAGGTCCACTGCTTTGATAGCAGGCTGGCGATCAGCGACAGCGGCCACCACCGGGTGCTCATTACCGATTTTTCCGGGAAAATTACAAAAATATACGGGGACGGCGAACCGGCGCTGATCGACGGCAGGGGTTCACAGGCGCGGTTTCGCGACCCCCAAGGGCTGGTCGCCGTGGGCACGACCCTGTATGTGGCCGACACCGGCAATCACGCGCTGCGGGCCATCGACCTGACGACCGACACCGTCCGCACCATCGCCGGCACGGGCGAGCAGGGGAGATCCCCCGATAAATACTTCGAAAATCCTTTAAGAACATCGCTTAACTCACCATGGGATATTGCTTTTTATAACGGTCAGCTTTTGATCGCCATGGCCGGGCCGCATCAGATCTGGTACCTGGATCTGGCCCTCGATACCCTCGGCGTGTTTGCCGGTTCCGGCCGCGAGGACATCTTAGACGGGGAATCGCACACGGCGGCCTTCGCCCAGCCGTCCGGATTGGCCGTGGATCGTGGCCAGCTCTACGTCGCGGATTCGGAAACCTCCGCCATCCGCCGGATTGATCTGCATAACCAAACCGTCACTACCCTGGTAGGCATGGGACTGTTTGAATTCGGCGACCGGGACGGCGTCGGCCGCGACGCCCGGCTGCAACATCCGCTCGGCGTGGCCACAGACCCGAAGCGCCATTGCCTGTGGATCGCAGACACTTATAATCATAAAATCAAGAAATTGGATATTAATTCTAAATCAATTTATAGCTTTCTCGCGTCCAAAAACGTGACGGAACCCGGGGGGCTTGCTGTATGCGGTGACATCTTGTGGGTCGCCAATACCAACGCTCACCAGCTCCTGCGAATAGACTTAGCCAAGACAACCAGCGAGCCCGTGGAGATCCATGCCTGAATTCAATGCCGCTTGCAGGATATGTCCGCGCCTGGCAACCCATCTCGACCAGGTGCGTGACAGCCACCCCGATTACCACGCTGCCCCGGTCGCACCCTTCGGCGACCCGGATGCCCGGCTGTTGATTATCGGGCTTGCCCCCGGCATGCACGGGGCCAACCGCACCGGCCGCCCGTTTACCGGCGACCACGCGGGTATCCTGCTGTACCAAACGCTCTACGATCATGGATTCGCAAGCCACTCCGATGCGGTAGCGCGAGACGACGGCCTTGCCCTTCGGAACTGCCGCATTACCAATGCCGTCAAATGCCTGCCTCCGAAAAACAAACCGACGCTTGCCGAGGTTAACAGCTGCAATACCTACCTCGAGGCTGAGCTTCAGGGCCTGGCGCGGGGGAGTGTGGTACTGGCATTGGGGACCGTGGCCCACCGGGCGGTGCTGCGGGCATTTAAATTAAAACAAGCGGATTACCCCTTCCGGCATGGCCGTCGCCACCGCCTGCCCGGCGGCCTGCACCTCCTGGATTCCTACCACTGCAGCCGTTACAACACCCAAACCGGGAGGCTGACCCCGTCGATGTTTGCCGCCGTGATCCGCAAGGCAAAGGCGCTGCTTCCATGACCCGGATGGATAGCAAAAATCTGATTCAGAACCTGCCCACCTCGCCGGGGATATACCGCCTGCTGGATGCCGATAACAAGGTGCTCTACGTCGGCAAGGCCCGTAACCTACGTAAACGCGTGCAAAGCTATTTCAGGAAACAGGCCTCGAACGCGCGGATTCACTCCATGATGCAGTCCGTGGCGGCCGTCGATGTCACCGTCACGCACACGGAAACCGAGGCGCTGCTGCTTGAAGACAATCTGATCAAGTCGTTGCGACCGCGGTACAACATCCTCATGCGCGACGACAAAAGCTATCCTTATATCTTTGTTTCGGATGCGCAGGAATTCCCGCGCCTGGCGTTCCACCGCGGCGCCAGGCGGGAAAAGGGGCGTTACTTCGGGCCGTATCCGTCGGCGACGGCGGTGCGCGAGAGCCTCAAACTCCTGCAAAAAATCTTCCCGGTGCGCCAGTGCGAGGACAGTTTCTTCCGCAACCGTTCACGTCCCTGCCTGCAATACCAGATAAAACGCTGCTCGGCCCCGTGCGTCGGCCTGATTGACCGCGAGCACTATCAGCAGGATGTGCGCCATGCGCTGATGTTCCTCGCAGGGCGCAGCCAGGCGATTGTCCGGGAAATGGTCAATAGAATGGAGCGGGCATCCGCCAAGCAGGAATACGAAGCGGCGGCGCAGTACCGTGACCGAATCGCTTCCTTAAAGCGCGTCCAGGAAAAACAATACATCAGCAGCGTCGGCGGCGACGCCGATGCCGTGGCCGCGGCGACACAGGGCGAGACGGCCTGCGTCGCGGTGACCTTCATACGCGGAGGATTGAACCTGGGAAGTAAAAGTTTCTTTTCAAAAACCGGGATAAATACCAAACCGAAGGAAATACTGGCGGCGTTCCTGCCGCAGTATTATCTTGGCAAAGCGGCCACGGACCACAAAGCCATTCCTGCGCGCATTTATCTGAATCAGTCGATTGAAGGAAAGAAATTGCTTGAAGATATATTCAGCCGACAAGTCGGAAACAAAGTCTCGATTCGTTCTGCGCGGCATGGCGCGCCGTTACATTGGCTGAAGATGACGGAACTCAATGCCAAGGAAGCGCTGCACCGCCTGCTTGCAGGCAAAACCAACCTGCGGCAGCGGTTCGAGGCATTGCGTGAGGCGCTTTCCCTCGACGGCCTCCCTGAGCGCGTGGAATGTTTCGACATCAGCCATACCATGGGAGAGGCCACCGTGGCCGCATGCGTGGTGTTTGACTTAAACGGTCCCGTCAAGTCCGACTACCGACGCTTCAACATCGAAAACATTCAGGCCGGGGACGACTACGCCGCGCTTACCCAGGCGCTAGAGCGACGTTACCAAAAGGCAAAGGCGGGGGAGGGCAGATTGCCGGATCTGCTTATCATAGACGGCGGCAAGGGACAGTTGGCGGCGGCCAAGGCCGTGCTTGACGAATTACAGATTGAAGGCGTTCGCCTGCTCGGCGTGGCCAAGGGACGTGTGCGCCGCCCCGGCAGGGAACAACTGTTCTTGTCCGGCTCCAACCGGCCCACTATACTGCCTGCCGCATCACCCGCCTTGCACCTTATTCAACAGATCAGGGACGAAGCGCACCGTTTCGCCATTACCGGCCACCGGCAACGGCGCGCGCGGGCGCGCACGACTTCGACCCTGGAAAAGATTCCGGGGATCGGCGACCGGCGGCGGCAGGCGCTGCTCAAGAACCTGGGGGGACTGCGGGAAGTGGCGCGCGCCGGTATTGAAGACCTGGCCCGGGTTCCCGGCATCAGCCCGACGCTGGCACGTCGCGTCTACGACGTCTTTCATGAACGAGACACCTGATCGATTATTCAAAAGATGATATTCAGCATACCAAACCTGCTCACGTTTTTGCGGATCATGCTGATCCCGTTGTTCGTGATCGCGTATTACCTGCCTTATCCATGGGCGCACGCCCTTGCCACCGGCCTGTTTGTGATCGCGGCACTCACGGACTGGCTGGACGGCTATCTCGCACGCCGGTTGAATCAGGTTTCACCCTTTGGCGCGTTTCTGGATCCCGTCGCCGACAAGCTCATGATCGCCGCGGCGTTGGTGATGCTGTTGGCGGACACGGAGGTGTATGCGCGCGTCCTTGATGGCCGGCTGTTTGCGGTGGTGGTGCTTGTTATCCTCGGCCGCGAGATTGCCGTTTCGGCCTTGCGTGAATGGATGGCGGAAGTGGGCTTGCGTTCGCGCGTGGCCGTGTCCTATATCGGGAAAATCAAAACCATCGCCCAGATGATCGCCATTCCCTTTCTTATCTGGCGCGAGCCGCTGTGGGACCTGCCGATTTTCCGGTTCGGCGAGATACTGCTGTACCTGGCCGCCGGCCTGACGCTCTGGTCCATGGCGATCTATCTCAAGGCCGCCTGGCCGAATCTGGTGCATCCCACCCGGAAAAGGTGAGGAACAGAGGGCCAATCGGGTCAACCTTGACAGGGTATGGACCGCCCTTAAAATAGGGCGCCCATTTGCCGCTTACGGCATTTCGCCTTTTGGCGGCGAGGGAGCAAGCACATATTGCGGGAATAGCTCAGTTGGTAGAGCGCAACCTTGCCAAGGTTGAGGTCGCGAGTTCGAGCCTCGTTTCCCGCTCCATATACCACGGGGAAAGCTGATTATGGTCTTTCCCCTTTTTATTTTCGGCTGGGTGGCAGAGTGGTCATGCAGCGGACTGCAAATCCGTGTACGCCGGTTCGATTCCGACCCCAGCCTCCAATTTCTCTCAGCCCTGCATCCAAACTTGGTTTACCGCTATAATCGGGGTGCCAACAGGCCTCTCCGTTATGCCCGGGTGGCGAAATTGGTAGACGCAAGGGACTTAAGCAAATTGAGCACCTAGGTTGGAAACGCCT
>WGFP01000153.1 GCA_015492195.1 Acidiferrobacterales bacterium | reverse complement strand
GGGCACGATATTCGTGCGCAGCACCCGGATGCGGTTATCGACTCGCTCACGGAGCTGCCGCAATACGTGAGACTGTATTCCTGAAGACACCAATGAGACACAGTATCTTGAAATGGAGAAACGCCGGCCGGCGATGGTAGGGCCATCCTCGCCTGTTCTTTGCGATTTTTTCCATTTATTCTGTGATTCTCATGGTGATACATGTCATTAACAAAAAAAGAGTTTGAAAGATTTTCCGCCCAGGGCTTTAATCGCATTCCACTCATGCGTGAGGTCCTTGCCGACCTCGACACCCCCTTAAGCGTTTATCTCAAGCTTGCCCGCGGGTCTTACTCCTACCTGTTCGAATCCGTCCAGGGCGGTGAGAAGTGGGGCCGCTACTCCATCATCGGTTTGCCATCTCGTACGCTTCTGCGCGTTGCCGGCAACGAGGTAGCTGTCGAGCGCGACGGCGAAACGGTGGAGCGCGAAACTGTGGAAGACCCGCTGGAATACGTGTGCCGTTTCAAGGCGCGCTATAACGTGCCTCAAATTCAGGGCCTGCCGCGTTTCACCGGCGGCATGGTGGGGTATTTCGGCTACGAAACGGTGCGCTTTATCGAGCCCAAACTCGGTGACCTGAATAAACCGGATGTCATCGGTGCCCCTGATATCCTGCTGATGGTGTCGGACGAAGTGGTCGTTTTCGACAACCTCGCCGGCAAGCTTTATGTCGTGATTCACGTCAATCCTAAAATTGAGGATGCCTTCAACAAGGCCAACCGGCGGCTTGATGAACTGGTTGATAAATTAGGCGGAGCACTTCCAAAATCACCGCCGTCCAAGACGGCGAAACAGGTAAACGAGTCCGACTTCGTCTCGGGGTTTACCCAGGAAGGGTTCAAGACGGCCGTGAAAAAATCGCGCGAGTATATTCGTGCCGGCGATATCATGCAGGTCGTATTATCCCAGCGGCTCTCCATTCCTTTTGACGCCGCGCCGCTCGATTTGTATCGTGCGCTGCGCACCCTCAATCCCTCACCCTACATGTATTTCATGGATCTCAAGGACTTTCACATCGTCGGCTCTTCGCCGGAGATCCTGGTGCGCTTGGAGGATGGCACGGTGACCGTCCGGCCGATCGCAGGCACCCGTCCGCGCGGGGAGAACGAAGCGGAGGACCAGCGCCTGGAGCAAGAGCTCCTGTCCGACCCCAAGGAACTCGCCGAGCATCTGATGTTGATGGACCTCGGAAGAAACGATGTGGGGCACGTGGCGAAGATCGGTAGCGTCCGCGTCACCGATAAAATGGTGATCGAACGCTACTCCCACGTCATGCACATCGTGTCCAACGTGATCGGCGATCTCAAGCCGGGCATGGATGCCGTGGACGTGTTACGTGCGACCTTTCCCGCCGGCACCGTCAGCGGTGCGCCCAAGGTGCGCGCCATGGAAATCATTGACGAACTCGAACCGGTCCGACGCGGCGTTTACGCCGGCGCCGTCGGTTATATCTCCTGGTCCGGCAACATGGATACCGCCATCGCCATCCGCACCGCCGTGATCAAGGGGGATACGCTGTATATTCAGGCCGGCGCCGGCATCGTGGCCGATTCCGTACCAAGCAAGGAATGGGAGGAAACCATGAACAAGGCGCGCGCCATCTTCCACGCCGTATCCATGGCGTCGGTCGGTCTCGAAGGAAATGAAGGAAAAACTTAACGCAAAGACGCAAAGACGCAAAGGAGTGCAAATGGAGGAAGATAAGATTTCAAATGTGATAATCGGCGCGGCGATCGAGGTGCATCGAGCTCTTGGCCCCGGATTATTGGAGTCTGTTTATCAGAAATGCCTCGCGCATGAGCTTGCATTGCAAGAATTGGCATTTCGGGAAGAAGTACCTTTGCCTGTTCATTATAAAAGTATGGAATTCGAAGCCGCATTTCGGCTTGATCTATTGGTTTCGGATAAGGTTATTGTCGAATTAAAAACGGTGGAACATGTTTTGCCGGTACATGAAGCGCAATTATTATCATATCTGCGTTTAAGCCAGTTGAAGCTTGGGTTACTGATAAATTTCAATGTGCCGACTTTAAGGTCAGGTATACGAAGAATTGTTAATAAACTCTAATTTTCTTTGCGCCTTCGCGTCTTTGCGTTGAGTATCTATATGATCTTGATGATCGATAATTACGATTCCTTTACCTACAACCTGGTGCAATATCTGGGTGAGCTGGGCGAGGATGTGCGCGTGTTCCGCAATGACCAGATCACGGTGGACGAGATCGAGCAACTCGCGCCCGACCGTATCGTGATCTCGCCAGGGCCGTGCACGCCCAACGAGGCAGGAATATCGGTGGACACGGTCCGCCGGCTCGGCGGGAGGATACCAATACTCGGCGTGTGTCTGGGTCATCAGAGCATCGGGCAGGCCTATGGCGGAAGAATCGTACGCGCGAAACGGCTTATGCACGGCAAGACGTCAATGATCCACCATTCAGGAAAGGGCGTCTTTAAGGACTTGCCGAATCCGTTCGAGGCGACGCGCTATCATTCGCTGGTCATCGAGCGCGAGAGCCTCCCGGACTGCCTGGAGATCACCGCCTGGACGGACGACGAGGAGATCATGGGCGTGCGGCACAAACAGCTGGCGGTGGAAGGGGTGCAGTTCCATCCGGAATCCATACTTACCCGGCACGGCCATGATTTGCTTAAGAATTTCTTAAGATGCTAAAACACCCAACGCAAAGACGCAGAGTACGCAAAGGTCGCAAAGTGTTGAGTATGGATTAATTTTATGACGGGGTTCCACTAATATCATATTTATCTTTGCGCTTTAGCGTCTCTGCGTTGAGTTTTTATCGAGGAGTTAATTATGGACATGCAGTCTGCAATCCGTACTGTTACCGAAGGTCGTGACCTGAGCGCTGAACAAATGCATTTGGTAATGCGCACCATTATGACCGGCCAGGCCACACCGGCGCAGATCGGGGGGTTTCTGATCGGTTTGCGCATGAAGGGCGAAACTGTGGAGGAAATCGCCGCCGCCGCGGAAGTGATGCGGGAACTGGCAACACGCGTGGATGTCAGTGGCCCGCATCTGGTTGATACCTGTGGCACCGGCGGTGACGGCATCAGCACTTTCAATATCTCGACGGCCAGCGCCTTCGTGGTCGCGGCGGCGGGCGGGAAAGTGGCGAAGCACGGTAACCGCTCGGTGTCGAGCAAGTCCGGCAGCGCCGACGTGCTGGAAGCCGCCGGCGTCGGCCTGGACCTGACACCGGAGCAGGTGGCGCAGTGCGTGAACGAAGTCGGCGTGGGGTTTATGTTCGCGCCCAAGCACCACGGGGCCATGAAACACGCCATCGGTCCGCGCAAGGAAATGGGGGTGCGCACGATCTTCAATCTATTGGGGCCGCTCACCAACCCGGCTGGTGCGCCGAACCAAGTGCTGGGCGTATTCTCGGACCAATGGATCGAGCCGCTGGCGCAGGTGCTGGCGCGGCTGGGAAGCCGACACGTGCTGGTGGTGCACGCCGAAGACGGCATGGACGAGGTCAGCATCGGCGCACCCACCCGCGTTGCCGAGCTGAAAGACGGCAAGGTCAGCACCTACACCGTAACGCCGGAGCAGTTTGGCTTTAAGCGCGGCGATATCTCAGGTCTTGTGGTTAAGGGCGTTGCCGAGAGTCTATCCATGGTGGAGTCTGTATTGGATAACAGGGAAGGGCCGGCGCGGGATATCGTCGCGCTTAACGCCGGTGCCGCCATTTACGCCGCCGGACTGACTCCGACACTCAAAGAAGGTGTGGAAAAGGCGCTTACAGTGATCGCCAATGGCACGGCAAAAGCTAAATTGCAGGCGCTCGTGGACCTGAGCAAGAAGCTGGCCGGATAATAATGAACAAGCCTCCTGATATTCTGCAAACCATTCTGGCGCACAAGGCGGAGGAGGTGGTCGAGCGTGCCGAGCGCGTGTCGTTGAAAGAGCTGAGTAAACGCGTGGAAGCCGCGCCGGCACCGCGCGGTTTTGTCGAGGCAATCCAAAAGCGGATCGCAAGCGGCAAACCGGCGGTAATTGCCGAGATTAAAAAGGCCTCGCCGAGCAAGGGCCTTTTGCGTGCTGATTTCAAACCGGCCGACATCGCACAAAGTTACGAACAGCACGGCGCGACTTGTCTTTCGGTGTTAACTGATATCGACTTCTTCCAAGGTTCAGATGAACATCTTAAAGAGGCGCGCAATGCCTGTTCCCTGCCCGTGTTGCGTAAGGATTTCACGATTGATACCTACCAGGTATACGAGGCGCGCGTGTTAGGTGCCGATTGCATTCTGCTTATTGTCGCGGTGCTGGGCGATACCCAGTTGCGGGAACTGACCCAACTTGCCCATGATCTTGCTATGGATGTGCTTGTCGAAGTGCATGATAGGGAAGAACTGGAACGCGCTTTGCTTTTGAATACGCCGCTTATCGGAATTAATAATCGTAATTTGCATACCTTTGAAACACGCCTGGAAACGACCATCAACCTGCTGCCGGATATTCCGGATGACCGTATTGTAGTCACGGAAAGCGGTATCCATACCCCGGCAGATGTTTCTCTCATGCGTGACAAAGGCATCAATGCTTTTCTCATAGGTGAGTCATTCATGAAGTCCCAAGATCCTGGGAAAAAAATCGAGGAACTTTTTTTATGTAGCCAACCGGTTTAATACCAGATGAGTATAGAAAAAAAGACACTAAATGGATCTAAGGGCTCACCGGTCAAGGTACGCATCGTAGGCGATATTACTGTTTGTGTTCCGGACGACATAACGCTAATCACACCTTATGTTTTACTCGAACAAGAGGATTGGTTTGAAGACGAAATAAAATTTGTCAGACAGATGTTGCAACCCGGCATGCAAGTTATAGATATAGGTGCTAACTATGGCGTGTATACTCTAACCGCGGCAAACATAATCGGGTGCGATGGTAAAGTATGGGCTTTTGAGCCTTCTTTAAAAGCTTCAACTTATCTATTAAAAAGTATTAGTGAAAACAAGTTTGACAACGTCAACTTGCTTCAAGTTGGTTTATCTGATTCGAACCGAAAGGGTTTGTTAAAGATAGAGCGCAATGAAGAACTGAACTCAATACTCGTTGGGCCACTTACTGATGGCAACATGCAGGAAATTCAACTGTTTACATTAAGTGAGTGTGCAGATAAATATGGTTGGCATGATATAGCTTTCATCAAACTTGATGCTGAGGGACATGAGAGCAATATTATTGAGGGCGGGAAGTCATTCTTGACGCAGCATTCACCTTTAATAATGTTCGAAATCAAAGCAGGCGACGAATTAAATCTAGATCTTGTGGAGCAATTTGAGTCTCTCGATTATAGCAGTTACAGATTGATACCCGGATTAAAACTGCTTGTCCCATTCGACGCACGCGACGAAGTCGATTCATATCAACTTAACCTATTTTGCTGCAAGGAAGATCGTGCTGTTTCCCTTAGTGACCGGGGATTGCTCGTCAGTGAACCTGTATTAAAAGAGATGCATTGTGTGTCACAGGATGCTTGGATAGCTTACTTGAAGAGGTGGCCTTACGGAAATCAGTTATGGGAATCCTGGAAACGCTATAATACGGCGGCGATGACAGCGGATTGGGAACGGCATCGTGAGGCACTGAATTGTTATGCATCTGCACACTCTTCGGCGTCTTCGCCTACGGATAGATATGCTCATTTACAGCACGCATATAGACTTCTCTATAAACTTGTCGAGACATCGCCCAATCTACCTCGCTTTCTGTCTTTTATTCGTGTCGCAAGCGAATTGGGCCAAAGACGTTATGCCGTGGCAGCATTAAAGTATCTGGTTAATTATATTAATTCAAATTCCTCCTTAAATTTGTCTGAGCCTTTTTTGCTGGCATCTGCTCGTTACGAAACGATAGATCCTCACGATAATATAGGAAACTGGGTGGTTGCTTCCATACTGGAACAGTTTGACAAGCTGCGCGTTTTTTCAACTTATTATTCTGGTGTCAAGTCGTTGGATGTCCTGGAGAAATTGAAAGAATTGAACTTTCAGAGTCCGGAAATGGAGAGAAGACGACAGTTAGTACGGATGCAAGCGGGCATGCAGCGAGCAACTGAGTACAGCGAAATTTTATCAAAGCAGTCAAATGATAACTTAAATGTCGATGTCTGGAGTAATGCAACACCGTTAGTCTGAAGCATTATTTCTGTCCGGCACACCACCTCTTCCACATTTCCCGGTATGCTGTCTCAAGATTTTGTGCAAAGGTTTTCCCATCGCAAAGCACGGAATTTACCATGCGTTCCCTTAATCCGCTGCGTAAATCGGCCACCCTTTCAGGATTTTCGGCTAGTTGGACGGCACGGTTAACATAGTCCTCCGGAGTGTCGGCAATCAGGTCGGTGAGCCCAATCTGAGTCAGCAGGCTCACCCCCACCCGGCCGGCGTGCCGGTCCCCCGCAAGCGTGATGACCGGTGCGCCCATCCATAGGGCCTCGCAGGTCGTGGTGGTACCGTTATAAGGGAAGGTGTCGAGGGCGATGTCGATGCGGTGGTAGAGGTCCAAGTGATCGGCAATCCGGGGCAGCCAGCCGATAAGCTCAAGCCTGTCGGCGGCGATGCCGTGTTTTTGAAAGAAAGCCAGATAGCGTTCGCGCACGGCCTCATCGCGGAACGATTTGTTCTTGAGTATCAGTCGGGAACGGGGCGTCGCCTTCAAGATGCGTGACCACGTTTCCACGACGCTTGGATTAATCTTTGGCAACATGTTGAACGAGCCGAAGGTCACGTGTCCGGTTTGGCTCGCCGGCAGCGGGCCCACCTCAGGGGACTCTGTCGGAGGGGTGTAGCAGAGGAACCCCTGCGGCAACCTTATAAGCTTCTCCGAGTAAAACGCTTCCTGCCCGGGAGGATCGGCGAGCGCATCGGTCAGGCGGTAATCCATCGTGGGCAGGCCGGTGGTGTTGGGGTAACCCAGATACGTGACTTGCACGGGAGCGGGTTTCAATGCGAAAACCGGCAGCCGGTTCCTGGCCGTGTGGCCGGCAAGGTCCACAAGGATATCGATTTCGTCGGCGTGAATCATCTCCGCCAGTTGGGCATCGGTTTCGCCGCAGGTGTTGCGCCAGTGAGCGGCGAGACCCTTCAGTCGCTCAGTGGTTGAGTCGGGACTTTTGACTTCGGCATAGCAAAAGGTTTCCACCATCGCCGGATCATGGTGCCTCAGGATGAGTTCGATAAAGAAGGCCACCGAGTGGGATTGAAAATCCGGGGAGACGTATCCCACCTTCAAACGTTTGTCAGGTTCATTTGTATTAGTATAAGAAGGAAGCGCAGCTTGATTGTGGTCATGGGCCTCGTGGTAACGTACATGCTCGGTAAAGCAGACGGCGGGATCATAATCAGTTGAATAGTTCAGGGCCAAAAGCAGGTTGCTGTATGCCGAGGGGTAATCCGGTTTGATCCGCAGGGCCTCGCGGTAGCTTTTGACGGCCTCGTCCAATTGTCCCTGACCCTTCAATGCATTGCCCAGATTATTGCAGGCCTCGGCAAAATTCGGCCTGATCCGCAGGGCTTCTTGATAACCGGCCACGGCCTCTTCCAGGCGTCCTTGGGCCTCAAGGACGATAGCCAGATTATTATGGGCGTTGGCATAGTCGGGTTTGATCTTTAACGCTTGCCGGTACGCGGCTATCGCTTGTTCATGATTTTCAAGGGCGGCAAGTGCCACCCCCAGGCTGTTGTAGGCCTCGGCATAATTGGGCCTGATCCGCAAGGCTCGCTGATAGTGTTCTATCGCCTCCGTCAATTTCCCCTGCGCGGCGAGCGCGATGCCCAGATTCAGGCGTGATTCCGCATCATCGGGGTTGAGCCGTAGCGCCTTGTGGTAACTCGCGATCGCCTCATCCAGACGGCCTTGTGACTTGAGGGCATTGCCCAGGTTGTAATGGGTATCGACGTCGTTCGGATTGATCCGCACCGCCTCTTGGCCGGCGGCGACGGCCTCGTCCAGGCGACCCACGGCTTCCAGGGCGACGGTCAAATTGCTGTATGCCTTATGGTCGTCGGGGCGGATGGCAATGGCCTGTCGGCAGCACCGGATGGATTCATCGTAAAGTCCAAGCATCCCATTGACGGCGCCGAGCGCGCACCAGGTTTCCGCGTCGTGTTTATCCGTCGCGCTTATCTGCTCAAACAGGGATTTGGCCTCATGAAGTTGATTGCTCTGCATGAGGGCAAAGGCCTTCTGCTTCTTGGAGCGGGTGAGGATGTTTTTTTTCGGCATACGTCGTTTTATAACTTCCAGGCCCAATCTGAATTACGATTTTCAGGGCTACCAAGTCTACCGTGCAAGCGTGGAATTCGGAAAATTTTAGTAACCCTATGTCTTTGCGCCCTGACCATCGCATATACTCTATGATACTTGTGTTGAGAGAAAACCATGAAGGCAAGAATCCAGTGGGCGGGCGAGGCCGGGTTTATCGCCGAGGCGGACAGCGGCCATAAAGTCATCATAGACGGTCCGCCGGAGTACGGCGGGCGCAATCAAGGCCCGCGCCCGATGGAGCTGGTGCTGATGGGCATGGGGGGGTGCGCCGCCTTTGACGTGGTCCATATCTTGCGCAAGTCCCGGCAGG
Source organism: Acidiferrobacterales bacterium (assembly GCA_015492195.1). Lineage (GTDB taxonomy): Bacteria > Pseudomonadota > Gammaproteobacteria > Acidiferrobacterales > Sulfurifustaceae > S146-88. Next base: position 5,366 of record WGFP01000153.1, on the reverse strand, counting down.
AGATCAGCGACTGCGTGGCCGAGATCGAGGCCGAGCGCGCCGAGAGCGAGCCTAAGGTATTCACCCGCATCCATGTGCATTTTATCGTGACGGGAAAAGGACTGGATGCGAAGAAAGTCGCGCATGCCATCGAGCTTTCCGCGACCAAATACTGTTCCGCCTCCATCATGCTTGGTAAGACCGCCAAGATCACCCACGACTATGAGATCGTCGAGGCCCCGTGAGAAAAGAGAATTCCGCCGGTACGCCCTTCGACGACATCGTTCAGTCGTATTACCGGGCGTGGTTTCGTTATCACCCCGAGGCCGCGGTGGACGCCGGCGTTGCCGGCTATGAACACCTCCTGACCCCTTATGACGCGGAAAGCATGGGCGCCTTGGTCTGCCTTAACGATGAGCTGATCGTCAGTCTGGAGGAGCTTGATCGCGAAAAATTGAACGCCGATCAGGCAATCGATTACCGACTTCTGCATGGCGCTGCGCTGCTGGAGAACCGGCGCATCCTCGACGTCGATCCCCTGTGCCCGGACCCGGACCGCCTGTTGCCGGTGAATGCGATTTATCAACTTACCATCCGTCCGGTGGCGAACTTCGAAGACGCCTTGATGGCACGTCTGCACGCGATCCCGGACCATCTGCGAGCGGCGCGGGATTATCTGATTCCCAAGGCAGCGAAGATTCCGGGCGTGTGGCTGCAATCAGCGATAACCGCCGCGCGCCAGGGCGCGACGTTTGTACACGGCCTGCCGGGCCATCACAAGCTCAAGGGCCGGCACCGTGGTCTGACCGGTCTTGAGACGGCGGTGAACAAGGCGGGGCAGGCGCTCATGGAGTATGCCGAGTTTCTGGAGCGGGATTTGGCCGACAAGGCCAGGGGCGAGTTTGCCTGTGGGCAGCCGTACTTCGAGGACCTCCTGCGTCACCGGCATTTTCTTGACGTTGGCAGCGAGCAGCTTTATGAACTGGGCCGGCAACTATTTGAGGAGACCCAGCGCGACTTGAAGGATGCCTGTCGGCAGCTTGCCGGAGACGCGGACATGGCGGCCGCCGTCCGACGTATCAACGCAAAACACCCGCCGGCGGAAAAATTGCTCGCCGTTTATCGCGAGCAGATGCAGGCGGCGCGGGATTTTGTTCGAGAACGTGATCTGGTCAGCCTGCCTGCGACGGAGCGGCTGGACGTGGTCGAGACCCCGGTTTTTTTGCGGCATGAGATCCCGTTTGCCGCCTACAACGAGCCGGCGCCCAACGACCCCGCGCAGCACGGCTACTATTACGTGACCCCGCCCCGCGACGAGGAACAACTGGCGGAACACAATAACGCCGGCCTGATGCATACCTGCGTGCACGAGGCCTGGCCGGGGCACCACCTGCAGTTTGTGACGGCGAACTTGAATCCCACGACGCGCACCCTTCCGCGCCTGCTCAATCCTTCCGCCACCTTCTATGAGGGTTGGGCCTTGTACAGCGAGCAGCTGATGCATGAACAGGGTTTCCTGAATCACGCCGAACAGCGTTTTATTCTGCTCAGGGACCGTTTATGGCGCACGCTCAGGATTCTGATCGACATTGATCTGCACGTGCATGGATTGGATTTTGAGCAAGCGGCGGATCGGCTGGTCAGCCGGCTCGGTTTTCCGCGCTCGCAGGCCGTGGCGGAAATCACGTGGTACAGCCGGTCGCCGACCGTTCCCCTGGGCTACGCGACCGGATGGGCGTTGATCAACGCGCTGCGTGATCGCGTACGCGCTGAGAATCCTGGACTCAACCTTAAGGATTTCCATGACCGCTTGCTCTCCGCGGGCTCCATCGCCCTGCCGCAGGTGATCATCCGGGTGTTCGGCAAAGACATGTGGTCAAGCGTAAGAAGCATGTTGTTCAGCGAGGTGGTCGATGAAACGGCCTAAAGCCGTCGGCGGCCTGCGCCATGTGGCGTTGTGGGTCAAGAATCTCGAGGCCTGCGAGCGATTTTATACCGACCTTGTCGGGATGCGGGTTGAATGGCGGCCGGACGCCGACAATGTCTATCTGACGAGCGGCAATGATAATCTGGCGCTCCACCGCGCACCGGTGGATTTCACGCCGGATCGGGCGCAGCGGCTGGATCACATCGGTTTCATCATCGATCACATCGAGCAGGTCGACGCGTGGTACGACTTCTTCAAGTCAAACGGCGTTGCCATCCTCAAGGAACCCAGGACACACCGTGACGGCGCACGCAGTTTTTATTGCCGCGATCCGGACGGCAATACCGTGCAGATGATTTATCATCCACCGATATCTAAAACAAAGTAGCAAGCTACAAGTGGCAAGTAACAAGGTATCGAATATTTTTTCTTGTTACTTGAAACTTGTTTACTTGTAACTTTACTTATATCCAATACGCCGTTTGTGTCATGACTTTTGAGGTCAGACGCATAAGCCGCTTGACGGGTTGGGGCAGGAAAGCGGCTCCGGCTTCCAGGGCGACGGTGGCGTGGCGGCCTTCGTCTTCGCGCATTTGTTCGAGGATCGCGCGGCTTTTTTCATCCTGTTTCGGCAGTTGCGCAAGGTGCCCGTCGAGATGCCTTACAACCTGTTTCTCGGTTTCGGCGACGAACCCCAGGCTCCATTTGTCGCCGGCGAGGCCGGCCAGGGCGCCGATGGCGAAAGACCCGGCGTACCAGAGGGGGTTTAGGTAGCTTGTATGGGTTCCCATCTCGCGGAGACGTTCCTCGGTCCAGGCGAGATGGTCGTTTTCCTCGTTGGCCGCCTGTTCCATCTTTTCGCGCACGTTCGGCAGCTTTGCGGCGACCGCCTGTCCGTGGTACAGGGCCTGGGCGCAGATCTCGCCCGCGTGGTTGATGCGCATCAGGCGCCCGGCGAGTTCACGTTCCATCGGATCGAGGTCGGTTTCGGCCTTGCCGACAGCGGGACTTTCGCGCTCGGCATGGGGGGCGGGGCCGAAGACCGTGCGCAGGGCCTGATCGAATCGGCCGATCCAACGGTCAATAGGGGAATAGGCGCGTTCTTTCATGGATATTTAAGATACAAGTAACAAGGTTCAAGTAGCAAGCAACCAACGTCAAGTGTTTTTTCTCACTACTTGCTACTTGCCACTTGTAACTGTCTTTCAAACACAACAATGGGATGCACCACTTCGATATCCAATCCTGCTTCCTTGATTCCCGCGGCGAGATACATGGCGCAGCCTATATTGGATGTCGCCAGGATATCGGGTCCGAGGCGTTTTAGATGCTCGATTTTATCCGCCCGTAGGCTCTCCGCCATTTTCGGTTGCCTTAAATGGTAGGCGCCCGCCGCCCCGCAGCAAAGATTGTTCTCCGGCAAAGGGATGATTTCCACACCGGGAATTTTATTCAGGAGTTCATAGGGTTTGTCGTCCTGACGCAGCGCATTGACCAATGTGCAGGGGTCGTGTACTGCAATCCGTTTGTTAAGCGAATTTAGAGACACATGCTCCGGCCAATCGTCGGCTAGGAATTGACTGATGTCGAAAATCCGGTCCGAGAAAGTCTTTGCCGGCACTTCATCTTCCAGGATCTGACCGTATTCTCTAAGCATAGCCGCGCACCCGCTGGCGGTGGTGATAATGGCATTTGGCTTCCCGGCAGGAAACGCATGAACATTTTGGCGCGCGAGGGAGCGCGCCTTGTCCGGCTCGCCGCCATGCTGGTGCAGCGCGCCGCAGCAGCCCTGATCGGGAGGCACGTGTACGTCGTAACCGAAATGGTTCAGGACGCGGATAGTGGCTTCCAGGGTTTCGCGGTCGGTGATGTTGGCGATGCAGCCGGTAAACAGCGCCACGTCACCGTGCGATTTTCCGGGCGAGGGATAAAAGGGTAGCCAGGGAGTTTGCCGCCGGATTGGCGGCAGCTCGGCTTCCAGCTTTGCAATCCCTAGCAGCCTTAGAATCCCAGCAGTTCGCAGCAGCCACAGCAGACCGGTTTGCTGACAAAAACGGAGCAGCTTGCCGATTCCGCGAAGTGTATTTGTTTTACCGCTTACTATGCCCAGCGCGACGCGGCGTATCCAGCGTTGATAAAAGGGAGGAGGGCGATTAAAAAATATGCTTGCCCGCGAGGCGTTAATGAGCCTGCCGTAGGCCACATGGGAGGGGCACGCCTTTTCACATGCCCCGCAGGCCAGACACAATTCAAGATGTGACGTCAGACCGGTTGTCAACGCGAGCTCGCCGTCCGCCAGCGCACGCATGAGCGCGATACGGCCGCGGGGCGATTCGGCCTCGTTGCGCGTCTTCCGATAGGTGGGGCAAAGCGGCAGACACAGGCCGCAGGCCACACAGCGGTCGGCAAGATTTCTGATTTCGGTGTCAAGATTCAAGATCGAGGGAAAGCGTGTGAGATTAACGTTAAAGAGTAAAGAGAAAACCATAAAGAGAAAAGGGATAGCCTATATAAAATGTAGTGAGATTGCTGATACCAGGTTTTTCTTTTTCTCTTTTCTCTTGTATCTTTCCGCCATGAGTTATTATCGTTACCACGTTTTTTTCTGCGTCAATCAGCGTGAAGACGGCAGCGCCTGCTGCGCCAATCACGACTCCCAAGCCATGCGCGACTATGTCAAGGAGAAAGTCAAGTCACTGGGCCTGAATGCCGATGCGCGCGTGCGCGTGAATACCGCGGGTTGTCTGGACCGCTGTGCAGAAGGGCCCGTGATCGTCGTTTATCCCGAGGGCACGTGGTACACCTATGTCGACAAGGATGACGTGGATGAGATTATCGATCAGCACCTGGTTCACGGCCGCATCGTCGAGCGGCTGAAGATCTGACCGCTACCTACACCGTCGAAATCCGGGTTTCCGGGTAGTGATAGTTTATTGCCGTCCATACAGAATATCGCGCATTGTCTGCCATACGTCGGCGGCGATCCATAAATCTGCACCAAAATGGACCACTTAAGTAAGCGCTATTTGTCATGTTGCCGGGACATTTCGCCCCTCCCTGGTTTGGCGATTTAGCCCAGTAAGCTATTTCCTGGAATAAAATGTTATATAATACAATAAGATAAAATTATTATCGGGACGTAGCCGGTTTAGGCTATTATGGTCTTGACAATATGTCTAAATATTAGATAATTATTATATTCTAGTTTCAGCAGTTGGCCCGATCTTTGCTATTTTGTAAGTAAGGGTTGCAGTAAAGAATTTTCCCCGGTGTGTAAGACGCCGGGTTCTCGGCTCCTCCATCCTCCTAGTGGTGGTTCGGGCGTGGCTCTCAGCCACGCCTCTTTTTTTGCCTGAAAATCAGTAACAAGTTAGCAAATGGCAAGTCTCAAGTGACTATATTTGTTTTTCTTGCCGCTTGTCACTTGTAACTTGCTACTTGCTTTTGTACCATCCGCGCC
>WGFP01000152.1 GCA_015492195.1 Acidiferrobacterales bacterium | reverse complement strand
CCGCCGGGCGCAGCGTCAGATAAACCTTTTCGCCTGTGTGTAACCCCACCCCTGTGGCTCGAATAACGTTTTTAAGTGTTCGTTGTTTAATCATTAATTAATAATTAATTTTTTAATTTTTAAAAAAGAAAACGGTTATTTCTCCCGTAATTGTGAAGGGCTCCATTTGTACAGATATTGTACACATGAAACAACGGGGGCACGGGCGAGACACCCGCGGGTCAGCCATCCTCCAATAAAACAATACCTTCTGTTGGTATTTAAGGATAAAACCTTAGCTGTGTCCAGCTATTTACCCTAAATTCACGTCTTACCGGGGGGCCTACCCCGATAAGTGGTGCCGGGCCAGCTCAGCCTGCCCGGATCAGTCGGCCTGTTTCCTTAAAAAGGCCGGAATATCAAGGTATTCAACGGCGGCTTCCGCGGCGGCACCCTCTTTCTGGCCATGACGCCGGTGGCGAATGACCGTGGGGGTCTCCAGGTGCTCGTAATCCGTTGTTCCGGTTCCGGTTTTGATCACCTTGTAGGGCTGTTTGCGCTTTTCCTGACCCAGACCGGTCGCCACGATGGTCACCCTGAGTTCTTCCCGCATTTCCGGCTCGATGACGGTCCCGATCACCACGGTGGCGTCGTCGGAGGCGAATTCCTTCACGGAATTGCCCACCTCCTCAAACTCACCGACACTCATGTCGAGGCCGGCCGTGACGTTGACCAGGATGCCGCGCGCGCCGGAGAGATTGACGTCTTCCAGCAGCGGGCTGGATACCGCCGCCACCGCCGCTTCCCGGGCGCGGTTCTCGCCCGTGGCCGTGGCCGCCCCCATCATGGCCATGCCCATCTCGGACATGACCGTGCGGACATCGGCAAAGTCCACATTGATCAGGCCGGGACGGGTGATCAGCTCGGCAATACCCTGCACCGCATTTTGCAGCACCTGGTTGGCCTTGCCGAATGCATCAAGCAGCGTGGCCTCCTTGCCGAGCACGGTCAGGAGCTTTTCGTTCGGAATGGTAATAATGGAATCGACGTATCCCACGAATTCCCGGATCCCCTGCTCCGCAACCGCCATGCGTTTCTTGCCTTCAAACGGGAAGGGCTTGGTGATGACGGCGACGGTCAAGATCCCCATGTCCTTCGCCACCTGTGCCACGATCGGGGCGGCGCCCGTGCCGGTGCCGCCGCCCATGCCGGCGGTGATAAAGACCATGTCGGCGCCGGCAAGGACTTCGGCGACGCGTTCCCGGTCTTCCACCGCGGCTTGCTTCCCGAGCGAGGGGTCCGCGCCGCAACCAAGCCCCTTGGTTAAATTGGCCCCAAGCTGAAGTATGGTCTTGGCCTGGGACCGCTTGAGCGCCTGGGCGTCGGTATTGGCGTTGATAAATTCCACGCCGTCGATGTTGGCGGCCACCATGTGATCCACGGCGTTGCCGCCCCCTCCCCCGACACCGATTACCTTAATAACGGCCTGCTGGTCGTAGGTATCCATCAGTTCAAACATCGTGTCGCCTCCTGTCTACGTTTAACGGTTGAATCGCAACGTTCGCCTTTTGCCTGCCTGCGTTAGAAATTTCCCTGAAACCAACTCTTCATCTTGTGCCACAAACTCTTGATGCCGGCTTCCGACACGTGATGCGGTACGAAATGCCGACCCTCCTGGCTTTTGGTGCCGTACAAAACCAGTCCCACGCCGGTGGCATAAATCGGGTTCTGCACCACGCCCTTAAGTCCGCCGACATACTGCGGAATCCCCAAACGCACCGGCATGTGAAAAACCTCCTCGGCCAAATCGATCATGCCTTCCATCTTGGCGCTGCCTCCGGTAAGCACGATTCCGGAACCGATCACGTCTTCGAACCCGCTGCGGCGCAATTCCGTCTGAACCAGCCCATAGAGTTCCTCAATGCGGGGTTCGATGACCTCGGCCAGCGTCTGGCGCGCGAGTTTGCGCGGCGACCGGTCGCCGACGCTCGGGACTTCAATGGTCTCATCGCGGTGCGCGAGCTGCGTCAAGGCACAGCCGTATTTCTTCTTGATATCCTCGGCATACTGGGTGGGCGTGCGCAGCGCCACGGCGATGTCGTTCGTCACCTGATCGCCGGCGATGGGAATCACCGACGTGTGCTGAATCGCGCCTTCGGTGAACACGGAGATGTCCGTGGTGCCCCCGCCGATGTCCACGATGCACACGCCCAGCTCCTTTTCGTCGTCGGTGAGCACCGACATGCTCGATGCAAGCTGCTCGAGGATGATGTCGTCCACTTCCAGGCCGCAACGGCGCACGCATTTAATAATATTCTGCGCCGCGCTGACGGCGCCGGTGACAATGTGCACCTTGGCCTCCAGGCGCACGCCGCTCATGCCGATCGGTTCACGAATGCCGTCCTGGTTGTCGATAATGAATTCCTGCGCCAGGATATGAAGCACCTTCTGATCCGCCGGGATCGCAAGCGCACGCGCCGCCTCGATCACCCGGTCCACGTCACCCTGGCCGACCTCCTTGTCCTTGATGGCGACGATACCGTGGGAATTGAAGCTGCTGATGTGACTGCCGGCGATGCCGGCATACACCGAGTGGATCTGACATCCCGCCATGAGTTCGGCTTCCTCCACGGCGCGTTGGATCGACTGAACGGTGGATTCAATGTTCACCACCACGCCCTTCTTCATACCGCGGGAGGGGTGGTACCCAACGCCGATGACTTCCACCTCACCGCTCGGGGAGGTCTCGCCGACGATCGCCAACACCTTTGATGTCCCGATATCGAGGCCTACAACCAGTTTTTCGTCATCTTTTTTCGCCATGATTATCCCTCACGCCGCATACTGACTACCGTGCGTCTATTGACCCACTCCACCGAGAAACCATTCGTGTAACGCAGATCCACTTGCTTGATGCGGCGTGCCTGTTTTGCCAGTGTCCGCGTGTAAACGCGCGCGAACCGCTCAAGCTTTCTTGCGGGTTGTCGCAAGTCGAGAACCAGCACAACGCCGTCATCCAGCTCCAGTCTCCAGGAGCGCCACGGCGTCAATGCCAGACGCTTAAGGCCCAACCCGGTTAACGTCAAAATACGGTTCATGCTTTTGTATTGCGCAAGTACTTGGCCAGCCGTGCCGTCCGGACCTTCGAGCAGCGGCAGGCCCTGCGGTAAATTATCCCCATTCACCCGCACCACCTCGCCCGCATGATTCAGCCATGCCGACTTCCCCCAACGCGCCACCAGTTTCTGTTCCGTGAACCGGATGTACACATCCTGCGGCCAGTATCGGCGCACCGAAGCCCGGTACACCCAGGGCAGCGACTCCACGCGCGCCTTGACGGCATCAAGGTCCATCAGGAAAAAATTTCCGCGAACAACCTCGACGACGGCGGACTCAAGTTGTTCCCGCGTCACGTGTTTGAACTCCCCTTCGAAACGAACCTGCCGGACCGGAAAGTTCTCCGTACGCAATACCCATTCCGCACCGAACAAGAAAAGAACCAACATCATCAGCAACGAAAACGACCAAGCGGCGGTCCTGAACGAAATCGTTCCACCGGCGGTATAACTGTCCTTGGCTTCACCGCGAGACATCGCTGCTCTCCAAAATGCGTACTACCAATTCATCAAAACCCATGCCCGCCTGCTTCGCCGCCTTCGGCACCAGGCTGTGATCGGTCATGCCGGGGACCGTATTTACCTCAAGCACGTACGGGACACCCTGTTTGTCCATCATGAAATCCACTCGCCCCCAGCCCTGGCAGCCGATGGCATCGAAGGCGCGGCGCGCGAGTTTCTGAATTTTTTTTTCAGCCGCGGCATCGAGGCCGCTGGGGCAGATATAACGCGTCGTGTCCAAAATGTATTTCGCCTCATAGTCATAAAACTCGCGCGGGGTCTCGATCCGGATCAGCGGCAATTCCTCCTCGCCGAGAATCCCCGTGGTCAGTTCCATGCCCTCAATGCAGCGCTCAATCAACACGCGGTCGTCGAACTGCGCCGCCTTGTCCAAGGCCGCCTTCAATTCGGCCGCTGTATTAACCTTGCTCATGCCGAAACTCGATCCCTCGCGGGCGGGCTTGACGAAGAGCGGAAACCCAAGGCGCGCCGCCGCTTGCTCGATGTCCACGCCGGGCCCCATCATGACGAACTCGGGCGTTTTGATTCCCTGCCCCGACCAAAGCTGTTTGCTGCGCACCTTGTCCATGGCCAGCGCCGAACCCAGCACCCCGCTGCCGGTATAGGGGAGATCGAGCACCTCAAGCGCCCCCTGGATCACGCCGTCTTCGCCCCAACGGCCATGGAGCGCGATAAACGCCCGCTCATACCGCCCGTTTTCAAGCACGCGCAACACGTCACGATCGGCGTCAATCCCGTGGGCATCGATGCCCCGGCGCGTCAGGGCATCCAGCACCGCCTGACCGCTTTTCAAAGACACCTCGCGTTCGGCGGAAGGCCCGCCCATCAGCACCGCGACCTTGCCGAACTGCTTGCCGCTCATGCGCCCTCCGGGGACGCTGCGACGTCCGTGCCGATAATCCGCACTTCGGGTTCGAGTCTGACGCCTTGTTTTGCTTCCACCTCTTTTTGAATCAGCGCAATCAGGCGTTCGATTTGCGCGGCGCTCGCGCCGCCCTGGTTCACGATAAAATTGGCGTGCAATTCGGACACGCAGGCGGCGCCGATGCAGCGACCCTTAAGCCCGCTCGCCTCGATCAGACGCGCGGCGTGATCATTGGGGGGATTTTTAAACACCGATCCGGCGTTCGGGAGTTGCGTGGGCTGGGTCGCGCCGCGTTTGGCAAGCAGCGTCTTGATAAGCATCTTGCCCTGCGCCGTGTCGCCCTTCGTGAGCTTGAGGTGCGCGGCGACAAACCACTCGCCTTCCGGACCCTTGAGCGTGCGATACCCGATGGTGTAATCCGACGATGGACGGGTGCGGCGCCTGCCCGCGTGATCCAGCGTTT
>WGFP01000151.1 GCA_015492195.1 Acidiferrobacterales bacterium | reverse complement strand
GACATCATCGGCGAAGGCGTGGTCGAGATTCTGCAAGACGGTTTCGGCTTTCTGCGTTCCTCGGACAGTTCCTACCTTGCCGGGCCGGACGACATCTATGTCTCGCCTTCCCAGATTCGGCGCTTTAACCTGCGCACCGGCGACACGGTCAGAGGCAACATCCGCCCGCCCAAGGAATCGGAGCGCTATTTCGCGTTACTCAAGGTTGAGAAGGTCAATTATCAGTCCCCCGAAGAAGCAAAACACAAAATTTTATTTGAGAATCTTACGCCGCTGCACCCCGACGAGCGGCTCAAGCTCGAGCGTGACAACGCCTCCACCGAAAACCTGACGGCGCGCGTGATCGACCTGATTGCCCCCATCGGCAAGGGTCAGCGCGGCCTGATTGTCTCCCCGCCCAAGGCCGGCAAGACCGTGATGCTGCAAAACATCGCCCATTCCATCACCGCCAACCATCCGGAATGTGTGCTCATGGTGCTCCTCATCGATGAGCGCCCGGAAGAAGTCACGGAAATGCAACGCTCGGTGCGCGGCGAGGTGATATCAAGCACCTTTGACGAACCGGCCTCGCGCCATGTGCAGGTGGCGGAGATGGTGATCGAGAAGGCCAAGCGCCTGGTGGAACATAAACGAGACGTGGTGATCCTGCTCGATTCCATCACCCGGCTCGCGCGCGCCTACAACACCGTGGTGCCCGCCTCGGGCAAGGTGCTGACGGGCGGTGTCGACGCCAACGCGCTGCAGCGGCCCAAGCGCTTTTTCGGCGCCGCGCGCAACATCGAGGAGGGCGGCTCACTTACCATCCTGGCCACCGCGCTGATCGAAACCGGCTCCAAGATGGACGACGTCATCTACGAAGAATTCAAGGGCACCGGCAACATGGAGATCCACCTGGACCGGCGCCTGGCGGAAAAACGCATCTACCCTTCCATCAACATCAACCGCTCCGGCACCCGGCGCGAGGAGCTCTTGCTGGAGCCCGACGAGCTGCAAAAAACCTGGATCCTGCGCAAGCTCCTGCATCAAATGGATGAACTCGATGCCTCGGAATTCCTGCTCGACAAACTCAAATCGACCAAAAACAACAACGAATTCTTCGACTCCATGAAGCGCTAGCGTCACTTGCGCAAGCCGTTGATTTTTCATAGACTACGCCGCCCTGGAACCCAGGACCGCTCCACAAGGCGGTATCACACAGCTTGAGGCACGACACCATGAAAGCCGGAATCCATCCCGAATACAAAGAAATCAAGGTCACCTGCACCTGCGGCAACAGCTTCACCACGCGCTCAACCCTTGGACGCGATCTGGATATCGAGGTCTGCTCCCAGTGCCACCCGTTCTACACCGGCAAACAGAAAATGATCGACACCGAGGGCCGGGTGGAGAAATTCCGCCAGAAATACAACCTCAAAAAATAACCCCGATGGGACACGACGATGTGACCAAGGCGCCCCCTGCGGGCGCTTTTTTGCGTCCCCTGCCTGCGCCGCGGACGCGGCAGGCAGGTCGGCTCCGTAAACGGTCCGTTCCCGTAGCCCTCCTCATTGGGGCGGCCTTATTAGTTGTCGGCACCACGTCCATCGCTCTCGGCGCTCAGCAAAATGCCGGTACCTTGCCCGTTACCGAATCGGTGGACGTCAGATACGTCGTTGACGGCGACAGCCTGATTCTGCGCGACGGCCGCCACGTGCGCCTGATCGGCATCAATGCACCCGAATTCGGTAAAAAGAACAAACCGGACCAACCGCTGGCGCGCGCCGCGCGCGCACTGTTGGCGAATCTGGTCGAGGGCCGTCGCGTGAGGCTGGCGTTTGGGGAGGAACGCACCGATCGCTACCGGCGGACATTGGCCCATGTGTTTCTGCAAAAGGGCGGGGGCAGTATTCAGGAAACACTTTTAAGGCAGGGTCTCGCCTGGACGGTGGCGATCCCGCCGAACATCAAACGCCTTGCCGCCCACCAAGCCGCCGAACAGGAAGCACGCCATAAGAAACGCGGGGTCTGGAACCATCCCGCCTACGTCCCGACGGCCGCGGACCGGCTCACCCGGCGGGACACGGGCTTCCGCCTTGTTGAAGGCACGGTCTTGCGCATCCACAGGAGCGGTCCACGAATGGACCGCCTGCGAAGCCGGGGGCGCGCGGACCCGAAGGGATACCATTTTGAACTGGCCCCGAATTTCAGCATGTGGGTTCCGGTCAAAGATTGGAAATACTTTTCTTACCGTCCCGAATACCTGCTTGGGCGGCGCATCCTTGTGCGGGGGTGGCTGACGCATCGCAAGGGGAAGCTGCGCGTACGTGTGCGCCACCCGGCCATGCTAACATTGCTCGACTGAATACCCAGGCAAATCGGTTTTTCCAATGCTGTCGCGTCCTGTTTTGCTGATCGGTATCGCCTTTGCCGCCGTCCTGTCCGGTTGCGCCACCAATCCGGTCACCGGTCAGGCGGATTTCGTGCTCATGTCCGAGAAGCAGGAGATCTCGATGGGGCGCCGGTACGACCCCGAGATCAGAAAAAAGTACGGCGTCTATGACGACCCCAAGCTCCAGGCCTACGTGCAGCAGGTGGGCGAAAGGCTGGCCGCGAACAGCCACCGTTCCAAGCTGGTGTACCGTTTCACGGTGCTGGACAGCCCGGACGTCAACGCCTTCGCCCTGCCCGGCGGTTATATCTATATTACCCGCGGCATCCTGGCCTACATCAATTCCGAGGCGGAGCTCGCCGCGGTGCTGGGTCACGAAATCGGGCACGTCACCGCGCGCCACAGCGTGCGCCAATACACCTCGGCCATGGCGGCCAATATCGGCGCCGGCATTCTCTCGGCGGTCGTTCCCGAACTCGGTGGTCAGGCAGGCCAACAGTTACTGAACGTCATCGGCAATGCACTACTCTCCGGGTACGGGCGTGAACACGAACTCGAGTCCGACCGCCTGGGCGCGGAGTATCTCGCGCGCAGCGGCTATGACCCCAATGCCGTGCTCGGCGTCATCGGCATCCTCAAGAACCAGGAGGAATTCGAGAAAAAACGAGCCAAGGCCGAAGGACGCGAACCGCGCATCTACCACGGCGTGTTTGCAAGCCATCCGAGCGCGGACAAGCGTCTTCAGCAGGTCGTGGGCCAGGCGAAAAAATTCAAGACTGCGGCCGCCACCCGCGTAGGGCGTGAGGAATATCTCAAGCATATAAACGGAACCGTGTTCGGAGACAGCGCCAAGGAGGGGATACGCCGCGGCAGCAACTTCTATCACCGCGATCTCAATTTCGCGTTGAAGTTTCCGGACGGCTGGAATCTGGAAAACAACCCCAACTCGATCATCGCCCGGCGACCGGACAGAAACGCCGTCATTCAGGTACAGGTCAAGGATCTCAATAAGGACATCACCCCGAAGGAATTCATGCAACAGCGGCTCAAGCTCAAGGGGCTTGAACGCGAAGACAAGCTGAATGGTACCTCCCTGCCGTCCCACACCGCCGTCACCCGAATCACCACGCCCTTCGGCAAGCGTGACACCCGCGTGACCGTCGTATTTTACAACAAACGGGCCTACATCTTTTTCGGCGCGACAAAAGACCCCAGGGACTTTGAAAAAACCGACCCCCTGTTCCTGGAAACGGCGCGCAGCCTGCGTCCCCTGACGGCGAAACAAAAAAAGCTGGCAGAGGGCCTGCGGATACGTATCATTCGCGCTAAAGCGGGCACAACGTTCGCCAAACTCGCCGCGCAATCGCCGATCAGCAATTATGCCGAATCGACGCTGCGCCTGATCAATGGCAAATTCCCCGGCGGCGAACCCAAACCGGGCGAACCAATCAAAATCGTTCAATAAAATTAAGGACGGCAAACACGCAAATGAAAAAAATATCCATCATCGGCGCCGGCCGTGTCGGCGAGTCCACGGCCCACAATCTGGCCAGGGCGGAACTGTGCAACGAAGTTATGTTAATCGATATCGTGGAAGGGATGCCCCAGGGTGCCGCCCTCGACATCCAGGAATCCGCGCCGCAATTCGGATTCGACACCAAACTGTCCGGCTCCAATGACCTTCACGCCATGGCGGGTTCCGACATCGTGATCATCACCGCCGGCCTTCCGCGCAAACCGGGGATGTCGCGCTCGGACGTGCTCGACACCAATCTCGACATCATCCGCTCCATCGTCGACGTCATGGTGAAGGCGGTGCCGGAGGCCATGGTGCTGATGGTCACCAACCCTGTTGATATTCTGACCTATGCGGCCTGGAAGCGCAGCGGCTGGCCGCGCAACCGTGTCTTCGGCATGGCCGGGGTGCTGGACTCCTCGCGCATGGCCAGCTTCGTGGCTCTGGAGACCGGCTTCGCGGTCAAGGACATCACCGCCATGGTGTTGGGCGGGCACGGCGACACCATGGTACCCATGACCCGGTTCACCTGCGTCAACGGCATCCCCATCAGCCATTTTCTGACACGGGAAAAAATCGACAAGATCGTGCAACGCACCCGCGGGGGCGGCGCCGAGATCCTGGCGTTGAAAAAGAACAGCAGCGCCTACAACGCCCCGGCGGCGGCGATCGCCGCCATGGTCAGCGCCATCAGCCACGACCGCAAGCGCATCCTGCCCTGCGTCGCGGTCCTGGACGGCGAATACGGGCAGCAAGACATCTGCATGGGCGTGCCGGTGGTGCTGGGCAGGGGCGGGATGGAACGAATCATTGAGCTGAAACTCAATGAGGAAGAGGCCGCCAATTTCAAAAACTCGGTCGCGGCCGTTCGCGCCGATATTACGGCCGTCTAATTAAGCAGGGGCCTCCAGGCCGTCCGATTTATTCGCTTTTCATGCCCTGCCCATGCCACACCGAACCGCGCCGCGCACAATCCAAGAATACATATTATGGGTGGCGCAACAGCTCGCCGATGCCGGCCTGTGTTTTGGCCACGGCACCGACAACGCACGGGACGAGGCCGCCTGGTTGACGGCCGGGGCATTGGGGCTGTCCCCGGACGCGCTGGCACAACAGTACCAACGTGCGCTCACCCAGCCAGAAAAGGCCAAACTCCGCGATCTCGTCAACGCCCGCGTGAGCGCGCGCAAACCCACGGCGTATTTGCTGCGTGAGGCGTGGTTTGCCGGCTTGCGTTTCTATGTGGATGAGCGGGTGATCGTGCCGCGCTCGCACATCGCCGAATTCATCCGCGAGCAATTCCAGCCCTGGATCGAAATAAACCGCGTGCGGCGCATCCTGGACCTGTGCACCGGCAGCGGTTGCATGGCCATCGCCGCTGCTTACGCTTTTCCCGAAGCGCGGGTGGACGCAAGCGATGTTTCCCCAGCGGCCTTGGAAGTCGCGCGCATCAATGTCAAAAATCATGAATTAACCGGGCGGGTCCGCCTAGTGGAATCGGATCTATTCAAGCAGCTCGCGGGCGAGCGTTACGACCTCATTCTCACCAATCCGCCGTACGTCGATGACGCCGCCATGCCGACGCTGCCGGAAGAATACCGCCATGAACCCGCCCAGGCCCTGGCCGGCGGCACGCAGGGTCTGGAGACGATACGTCGCATCCTGGCGCAGGCCGGAGAACATCTCCATCCCGCCGGCCTCCTGGTGATGGAAACCGGCGACAGCCATGTCGCGCTCCAGACACAATACCCGCGCATCCCGTTCCTGTGGCTCACCACCTCCACCGGCGATGAGAGCGTGTTCCTGCTGACCGCCGAACAACTTACGCAATACTCTGAAATGTTTGCCTAACCCGAGAAATTCACCGCCAAGACGCCAAGAAATATGAAGACAAAAACTTGGCGTTCTTGGCGCCGTGGCGGTTTTTCTGATGCAATATCTAGGAAGCTTTGGTCAATTACGTCATGCCGGACTTGATCCGGCATCCAGGTCTTTGATCTTTATGGATTCCGGCTCCCGGATCGCGTCCGGGACAGGCTTCGCCGGAATGACGGTTCGGGAATTAATCAGAGCTTCCTTGGGTCAATGCTCGTTCCGGCACAGATCGTCCCGCTGATACATGGCCTCGATTTCCTTGGCGAACCTTTGCTCGATCTGCTTTCGCTTTAATTTCTGGGTCAACGTCAACAAGCCGTTTTCCACGGTCCAGGGTTCGCTGAGCCGGGCGATGTGATAAATCCTGGCGTAGCCGGGAAATCCATGGAGTTGCCTGTTGGCGCGCGCGCACAGCTCCGCCTCGTTCTCAATACTGCTCACCACCAAAAGTCCCAGCTTGGCGCGCCCCTCGCCGATCAGCATCACCTGCTCAAAAACGCTGTCCGCCAGAATCGCCTGCTCGGCGTCCGTGGGCGGAACCTTTTCCCCGTTGCTGAGCACGATGATTTCCTTGAGGCGACCGGTGATATACACCCGGCCGTCGCGGATGCGGGCGAGGTCGCCGGTATGAAACCAGCCGTCTTCATCAATCACCTCGGCGGTGGCTTGGGGGTTGTTCCAGTAACCGCGCATGATGTTCGGGCCGCGCGCCAGCAATTCGCCGCTTTTATCGCAGCGAAGCTCAACGCCTTCGAGCGCGCGGCCGACCGACACCGGATCATTGTCACCCAGGCGATTAGCCGCAAGGACCGGCGCGGTTTCCGTCAGGCCGTATCCCTGCAGGATCGGCAAACCCAGTCCGATGAAAACGCGGGCGAGATTCGGCGCGAAGGCCGCGCCGCCGACGACCACGAGACGCAGGCGACCCCCGAAACGCCCGCGCAATTTATCCGCGACCAACATGCGCAACAACGGCCACAGCAGGTTTTCATGCCATGCCGCGTTTCGGTTAAAACGCTTCCAGCCTATGTCCACCGCCTTGTCGAACAGGCGGCGCTTGAGCGAACCCGCGGGCATCGCCGCCTGCAGCGCGGCATGGATGCGCTCAAAAATGCGCGGGACGCTGATAAAGACGCTGGGCCGTTGCTCGCGAATATCCTCTGCAAGCAGGCTGATCCCGCGGGCATAGACGGTCTGGGCGCCCGCCTGGAGAGACAGGTAATAGCCGGCGGTGCGCTCGAACATGTGAGACAGCGGCAGGAAGGACAGGAACCGGTCCGAAGCGTGGACCGGGATCGCCTTCAGGGCGGCGTGCACGTTGCTGACGATATTGCGGTGGGTGAGCATCACGCCCTTGGGACGGCCGGTGGTGCCGGAAGTGTAGACGATGGTCGCGAGATCATCCGGCGCCGCCTGCCCGCGTTCGAGCGCCTCCCCCTCCCCGGGCAGCCATGCATCGACAGGAACAAGCTGTTGGTCCCGACCGGAAGCGCCGCCCAATACCACGACGCGCTCGACGGTTTGCACCTGATCGCGCAACGGCGGCCACAGGCCGCCGTCCTCCAGCAGCAACAGGCGCGCGCCCGCGTCGTTCAGGCAAAACGCCATGTTGTCCGGACGATCGTTGAAGTAGAGCGGGACCACCACCAGGCCGAGGCCGAGCGCGGCCTGATCGAAATACACCCACTCGACCCGGTTGCACAGGCAAAGCGCGACCCGGTCTCCGGCCTTTAATCCTTCCTTGCGCAGTGCCGCGCGCCAGCGCCGTACCTCGCGCTCGGCGTCACGCCAGGTGATATCGATCCAGGTCTCGCCCGTATGCTGACGGTAGGCCGGCGCGTCGGGGCTTGCGCGCACGCGCGCCAGAAACAGATCCGATAAGGTGGGGGCCTCTTCCAACGCCATTCTAGAGAAGCGGGGTCACGTCGCCCGCGGGGAACGATGGCCGAACAATTCCGGTTGCGCCCAACCCGGGTCCGGGGCAAACCGCTTTCCGTATTCCTGGGAGAGGCGATACAGGCTGTGGCTGATGCCGGTCTCGCCCAGACTCTCGACATAGCGCATCGGTCCCCCGAGGTAGGGGGCGAAGCCGGTCCCGTACACCATGGCCGCGTCCACGGCGTCGGTGCCCTCGACCACGCCCTCGCGCAAACAGGCAATCGCCTCGTTCAGCAGTCGCAGGATCAGCCGCTCCGTGACGGGGACGTCGTCTTGTTTTTTCGCCGCGGGAATCTTGGGCTTGCCCTTGGCGCTGAATTGATAGAAACCCTGTCCCGTCTTTTTTCCGAGATGCCCCTGTTCGACCAGCTCCCGCAACCTGTCCGGCACCTCAAGTTTCAAGGGGCCGGACAACATCTCGGCCACCGAGAGACAGATATCAAGCCCCACGGTATCGGCCAGCTCGATCGGCCCCATGGGCATGCCGAAATCCTTGGCCGCACGGTCGATGTGCGCGGGCGGCACCCCCTCCTCGACCATGGTGACGGCCTCGATCAGGTACGGCATGAGAATACGGTTGACGAGAAAACCCGGGCTGCTTTTGACATCGAGCGCCAGGCGACCGATGGCGCAGGCCCAGGCGCGCGCGCGGTTGAGCGCCTCCTCGCCCGTTTGTGCGCCGCGGACAACCTCCACCAATTGCATTTTGGCCACCGGATTGAAAAAGTGCAGGCCGACGAGGCGCGCGGGATCATGCATGGTCTCGGCGAGCGTCTCCAACGGGATGCTCGAGGTGTTGGTGGCGATAACCGCCTGTGGGGGGGCCGTGTCCTCGACGTGTTTGATCACCTCGCGCTTGGGGTCCACCTTTTCCACGATCGCCTCGATCACGAGGTCCACGTGTTTCAAACCGTTACCGGCTAAGTCCGGCATCAGCCGGTCCATGGCCGCTTGCACCGCGCGCGGCTCCTTGAGCCGTTTTTTGAAAAACCCGTGCGCCTTTTTCATGGCACGCGCCAACACCTCGGCATGCCGGTCCTGAAGGCTCACGGTAAAGCCCTTGTAGGCCGCCCAGATGGCGATGTCCGCGCCCATTACGCCGGCGCCGACCACGTGCACCCGCTCGATGTGATGCGGATGCCTGTTTCCCTCGCGCTTGAGTGCTTCACCGACCTGAAAGACATGCACCAGGTTGCGGCTGGTGCGGGAGACCAGCAACTCGCCGATCGACAACGCCTCCTGTTCCTCCCCGGCGGCCCGTTGCCAGAGTTCGAGAATACGGTAAGGCGCCGGATAGTGATCCGGATTGACTTTCTTTTGCACCTGCCGCGTCAGCGCCCGGACCACCATCGGGCGCAGCGGCGCCAACCCCGGCACACGGCGGAACCACACGGCCCGGCGCCTTGCCGGTTTGGTGCTTAGAAAAACATTAGCCGCCCTTAGCAAGTGCCGCTCGGGCACCACGTCGTCCACCAGGCCCAAGCGGCGCGCCTCTTTCGCCCTCACGGTGCGGCCGGTCAGCATCAAGGAAAGGGCGCGCAGGTGACCGATCAGCCGGGGCAGGCGTACCGTCCCGGCGAAACCGGGGTGGATGCCCAGGCGCACCTCGGGTAGGCCCAGGCGGGTATCAGAGCCGTCCCGGGCGATCCGGTAGGTGCAGGCGAGCGCCAGCTCCAGGCCGCCGCCGAGGCAATACCCGTGAATCACCGCGACGGACGGGAAGGGCAATGCCGCCAGGCGATTGAACACGTGCTGGCCGGCGCGCGCGAGTTCCGCGGCGCGCGCGGGGTCGGTGATCTTTTCAAATTCGTTGACGTCGGCGCCGGCAATAAAACCGGACGGTTTGCCGGAAACGATAATAAGGCCCTTCAGCGGCTTGGCTTCGAACCCCACCAGCGCCTGATCGAGTTCGCGCAACACCTCCTGTGACAACACGTTGGCCGATTGCCCGGCCACGTCCAGCGTGAGCGTGGCGACTTCGTCCCGGACTTCCAGGCGCCAATGGTTGAAGCGCGCCGTCGGGGCGGCGCCTTCCGCGGGCGGCGTTGGAGCGTCTACCTTGTCTTCCGGGGTATCCGTCACGCCGCCCCTCCTTTGGCACGCACCAGCATCGCCCCGCCCTGGCCGCCGCCGATGCACAGGGTGGCCACCCCCTTGCCGCCGCCTTTACGGCGCAGGGCATGCAACAGGTGCAGCACCAGGCGCGCGCCGCTTGCGCCGACCGGATGCCCGCAGGCGATGGCGCCGCCCTCGGGATTGAGCCTGTCCGGGTCCATGCGACCGAGCGGCTCGGCCAGCCCCAGCTCTTCACGTGCGTAGTCGGGGCTGTCCCACGCCGCCTGACAGGCAAGCACCTGCGCGGCAAAGGCCTCGTTAAGCTCCATGTGTTTGATGTCGCTCATCTTGACCTTCAAGCGCGAGAATAACTTTGATACGGCATGCACCGGACCCAGGCCCATCTGGCTCGGGTCCACGCCGGCCCACGCATGCCCCAGCAACTCACCCAGAACGGGTAGACGAAGGCGCGCGACCGCCTCTTCGCTCGCGAGCATCAGCATGGCGGCGCCATCGGTAATCTGCGAGCTGTTGCCGGAGGTCACCTGCCCGTACTTGCGATCGAAGACGGGTTTGAGTTTGGCAAGTTGTTCCGTGTCGGTGTCGCGCCGCAGCCCGTTGTCTTCCGTGTAAAAATTGCCGCGCGTGTCATAAAGCGTCTCGATTTCCTCCTGCATGTGGCCGCCGTCGAACGCCGCGGCGAGCCGCCGGTGGCTCTGGAGCGCGTAGGCATCCTGCTGTTTGCGATCGATGGCAAAGCGATGGGCCAGGACCTCGGCGGTCTGGCCCATGGACAGTTTCACCACGGGATCGGTTAAGCCCAACAGCAAGGAATAAACGGGCTTTAAATAAGACGTGCGAAAACGCGCAACGGCCCTGACTCTGGCAAACGCATTGCGCGCGCGCAGCAGGCTTGCCAACCAACGGGCCATCGCCGCATTCCATTGAATGGGCGCGCGGCTCATGGCTTCGGTCCCGCCGGCGAGCACAAGCTGCGCCTGTCCCAGCGCAATGCGCTCATAAGCGCCGGCCACGGCCTGAAGGCCGGAGGCACAGTTGCGCTGCACCGTATGCGCCGGCACCTGCTTGCCGCAACCCAGCCGCAGGGAAATGATGCGGGCGATGTTGGCCTCATCCGGCGCCGGAATCACGCAGCCGACGATCACCTCGTCGAGCTCCGTGGGCGCAAACGGCATGCGTGCGAGTACCGGACGGCCGGCGGCGACGGCAAGGTCCGCGGCGCTGAAGGCGCCCGGTTCGCCGCGCGCCTTGAGAAACGGCGTGCGCGCGCCATCCACCACGTATACTTTATTTATGGACATCCTGCCCTCCGATCCAGGAGTATTCTTGTTAGCACGTCTTTGATCAGGAGTGGAAGCCGACACCGCTGTGGACGGCCACCCCGCGCCGATACGTCATATTCTAGACCCAGACGCCCGGTTAAAACGTCTCAGCCGCAAAATCATCCACCTGAATGACCGCACGTCGGGCGAGATGCGCCGCACGCACCACTTCCGCTTCGCGCGCGTCAAGCACGCCCTGCCGGACGCCCTCCTGCAACAACGCCTCATGATCGCCGCTCAGAATCGGGTGGGCGTAGGCGACCGCCTGCAGCTTCCGCTCATGGACCTCGGCGGCGATGACCTTCGGCAGTGCATCCTCAAGCCGGCCGAGGGCCTCGGTGGTCTCTTTCGGGATAAAAATCCCGGCGGTCAAACGGTCCCTGGCGGCCGAGGGCTTAAGCAGGATGGTCGCGGCCTCGCGCCCCATGGCGTCATCCGGTGCGTGATAATACCGCCCGAGCGGAAATACGAGACGGCGCATGAACCACGCCGCCCAGCGATTGGGAAAGTTCTTCAGCAGGCCATCCAGACCCTGCTGAATGCGGTGCAGGGCGTCGTCGCAGGCCCAGGCGAGCAGCGCCACGTCCTCGGCCGGCCGGCCCTGGTCCTCGAAGCGTTTGACCGCCGCCGAGGCGAGATAAAGATAACTCAGGACATCGGCCAGCCGGCCCGAAAG
>WGFP01000150.1 GCA_015492195.1 Acidiferrobacterales bacterium | reverse complement strand
GGCCACCACGCGCCCCCCGTGAATGCCGGCCCCGGGTCCGATGTCGAGGACGTAATCCGCGCTCATGATCGCCCCCTCGTCGTGCTCCACCACGATTACGGTGTTGCCGAGATCGCGCAGGCGGCGGAGGGTGTCCAGCAGGCGGGTGTTGTCGCGTTGATGCAGGCCGATGGACGGCTCGTCCAGCACGTACATGACGCCGACCAGGCCGGCGCCGATCTGGGAGGCGAGACGAATGCGTTGCGCCTCCCCGCCGGAGAGGGTGTCGGCGGAGCGCGCCAACGTCAGGTAATCGAGCCCGACATCGACCAAAAAGCCGAGCCGGTTGCGTATCTCCTTGGTGATTTTATCCGAGATCTCACCGCGTTTGCCCGCAAGGCGCAGGCCGTCGAAGAACTCAAGCGCCGCTCCGATGGGAAGTTGCGTAATTTGGTGCAGCGGTTGATTTTGAATAAATACATGGCGCGCTTCCTCGCGCAGCCGGTGGCCTTCGCACACTTCGCAAGGCTGCGTGCTGAGATACTTTGCCAACTCCTCGCGAATGGCGTTGGACTCCGTGTCACGGTAGCGCCGCTGCATGTTGGGGATCACGCCCTCGAAGGCATGCTTGCGGCGGTACATCGCGCCACGGTCGCCGAGATAGGTAAACCTGATCAGTTCGTCCCCGCTCCCGTATAAGATAATGTCGCGCACTTTTTTCGGGAGACGCTCAAACGGTTTATTGATGTCGAATTTATAATGCTTGGCCAGCGAGGTGAGCATCTGATAGTAGAACGCGTTCCGGCGGTCCCAGCCGCGGATGGCGCCGGCCGCCAAGGGCAGGCTGGGATCGCTCACCACGCGCGCGGGATCGAAGAACTGGTGCACGCCCAGTCCGTCGCAGCCGGGACAGGCGCCGGCGGGATTGTTGAAGGAGAACAGGCGCGGTTCCAGTTCCGACAGGCTGTAGCCGCAATGGGGACAGGCATAGCGCGCCGAGAAGACGATCTCCTGCGCCGTTTGCCCGTCGTCCGGAATGGTCACCACCCGGGCCAAGCCGTCACTCAGATTGACGGCCGTTTCAAACGATTCCGCCAGACGTTGCTGCTGTCCTTCACGCACCACCACGCGGTCAACCACGGCCTCGATGGTGTGTTTCTGGTTTTTCTTGAGGGCCGGCACGTCGTCCAGCCCGGTCACCCTGCCGTCGATGCGGGCGCGGATGAAGCCGTTGGTGCGCAGGCCCTCCAGGATATGCAGGTGTTCACCTTTGCGTCCCTCCACCAAGGGCGCGAGCAGCATGAGCTTGGTGCCCGCGGGGAGCGTCATGACGTGATCCACCATTTGGCTGACGGTCTGCGCCTCCAGGGTTAATCCGTGTTTCGGGCAGCGCGGTTCGCCCACGCGCGCGTAGAGCAGGCGCAGGTAGTCGTAGATCTCGGTCACGGTGCCGACCGTTGAACGCGGATTGTGCGAGGTGGATTTTTGTTCAATGGAAATGGCCGGGCTCAGGCCTTCGATCAGGTCCACGTCCGGTTTTTCCATGAGTGAAAGAAACTGACGTGCGTAAGCCGAGAGCGACTCGACATACCGACGTTGGCCTTCGGCATAGAGGGTGTCGAAGGCGAGCGAAGATTTGCCGGAACCCGACAACCCCGTGATGACGATCAGTTTGTCGCGCGGCAAATCGATGTCAATATTCTTGAGATTGTGCGTGCGCGCACCGCGGATACGAATCTGGTCCATATCTCGTCTGATCTTGGGTTATTCCTGACTCCAGGCGAACCTGATACTATACGCCAATTATGATGCGGCAAGCAAAACGTATCGGCCTTGCCGGATCGGTGTAGCAAATCAGTCCTGCCGTGCCTATTAAATCGAATCCCATGAATCCCCTGGAACGCCGCGCCGTCAGCGGTCTGGGCGTGATTTTTGCAATGCGTCTCCTGGGGTTGTTTATCATCCTGCCCGTGTTTGCCCTGTATGCCGACCGCCTTGAGGGACATACGCCGTTTCTCGTGGGGCTCACCCTCGGCATATACGGGTTGACCCAGGCGTTTTTACAGATTCCGTTCGGGATGTTGTCCGATCGTCTCGGGCGCAAACCGGTGATTGCGGCCGGTCTTGTCATCTTTGCCGTGGGCAGCGTGATCGCCGCCCAGGCGGATACCATTCATGGAGTGATCATCGGCCGCGCCCTGCAAGGGGCGGGGGCGGTCGGCGCGGCGATCATCGCGCTGGCGTCGGACCTTACCCGGGACGAGCAACGCACCAAGGCCATGGCGCTGATCGGCGTGACCGTCGGCGCCTCTTTCATTGTTTCCTTGATATTGGGCCCCTTGCTTAACACCATCATCGGCGTGCCCGGCATATTCTGGCTGACGGCGGTGCTGGCCCTGGGAGGAATCGCGGTGTTGGCCCTATGGGTGCCGGCGCCGGCGCGCCCTACGCGGCATCGGGACACCGACGTCGCGCCCGGCCAGTTTGGCAGGGTATTGCGAGACCCCCGTCTGTTGCGTCTCGATTTCGGCATATTCGTCCTGCATTGCGTGCTGACCGCGATATTTGTCGTCGTCCCCGTCACCCTGGTGCAGCACGCGGGCCTGACGACCGACCAACACTGGGAGGTGTACCTGCCGGTTATGCTGTTATCCGTTGTTTTCATGTTGCCGCTGATCGCCCTTGCAGAGAAAAAGCGCCTGTTGCGCTTGGTTTTTTCGGGGGGCGTGTTGTTGCTTGCGGTGTCACAAGGGGTGCTGCTTAAGGGCCATGAAACGCTTGTGATGACGCTCCTGGGGCTGTTTCTGTATTTTGTGGCGTTCAATGCCCTGGAGGCGATGTTGCCC
>WGFP01000149.1 GCA_015492195.1 Acidiferrobacterales bacterium | reverse complement strand
CCCGTACGCCGTCGATGCTGGAGATGCCGTTATCGACGGTGATAATCAAGTCGGGACGCTGTTGCGCCGCCAGCGCCACAATCTCCGGCGTTAAACCATAGCCGTATTCAAAACGGTTGGGGACCACATAGCGGACATCCGTAGCGCCCATTTGCCTTAATGCCCGCACCACCAGGGCGCAGCTTGTGGCGCCGTCGGCGTCAAAGTCCGCCACAATCAAAATACGTTTATCTTCGCGGACTATCGATGCCAGCAGCGCCACGGCGCGTTCCATGCCTTTAAGACGGGTTGGTGGAAGCAGGCGTTCAAGCGACCGGTCCAGTTCCATCGCCGAGTTCATGTTGCGCAGGCGGTAGATCCGCGCCAGCACCGGGTGCAGGTCGCTTGGCAGGCCATTATCTTTTGGCCGCGCGTTTTGGTTTAGTTGCTCAGACCGACGACAGATTTTTTTGCCCTGATATTTCATTGCTTGGCTGACGGTCAGTAATAACGAAACAGCGGCCGGCGACGGCGCCACCAGCGGCGCGCGTGACGGGAGGTTAAACAATATCCCTTGCCGGTGTCGGAATACAGAGTCAGGCCGGCAAGCGTTTTATCTTTCAAGGCGTCCAACAGCGGCATCATCCAATCGCGTTCCAGTTTTTCCATAAATCCGGCCCATTCCTCTAGATCACCGTATTGCACCGCGCTCCTCGCTCCATTCAATACCATCAGGTGCTCGCCGGGTTTTTGTGCTTGCCTCTGCCATGCCGCGAAGCTGTCCGGTATGCCGGAGGTCATGATTTCCGACAGCCGTGCGAGCGCGAGGCTCACCGGCTCCTCGCTCCATACCTGCGCCCATTGGACGGGTTTCATCTGCGGCAGCTTGCCGCCGCCCCAGAACCACAGGCTGTTGATCGGCAGCTTACCCTGTCGTTCACGCTCTATGTTGGTATTGGCCGTGTGCAGCAAGATCTGGATTTCGTTAAGCACGCCGTGCCACGCCATGCCGTCCTTGCCTTGCGGCAGGTGGGGATGGATGTCGCGGTTAATCACGTTCGCCAGCGGCGTGGTGGTGATTTTCGGCGTCCGTCGCGGTTTTAGGTACCAGCGATCGGGTCGCGGGGTTTTAAGCAGCCAACCGTCCGTCGCGTAAACTTCCATGATTTCCGCGGCCAGACGGTTTGCCTCTTCCTGGGTGATATCCAGCAGGCGGCTGTCGGTCAAAATCAGGCGGTCGCGGTCGGGATGCAGATGCACCGGGTCCGCGCGCAGCCACCAGCCCTTGTCAATGATTCCCATGTCGAGGACGCGCGTTACCGCAGCGACGGGGGCATCCTGGTCATCCACGGCGCTGATATCAAACAGCGAAAAAACCGTCACCTCGAAACTCGCGGGCAAAACTCGTGTCAAAGGTTCTGCGCGGGCCAAAAGCGTTTCCAACGCCGGCAATGCCGGCCTTTCGGCAGCATTGTTTTTATCTGTTGCGATCCATGGACCGAATAACCCTGGAATTATCAGGTGCAAATGTCGTTGACCGGCGGTATCGTTTTGCGGCACAGGCGTTGTTTCTTGTGTTGTCTTTTTACCGGACACGGCTAATATTATACGTTAAAGGCCGTAGGAGCTTGCCATGATCGAGCTGAGAACATTCACGGCGCTTGTTATGCTGTTATTCGCTTTCTCCGCAGGAGCAGCCGTGAAGAAGGCCGAACTTCGCGGCGTCGGCGATGTCGAGATTCCCGCCTGGTTCAAGCATTCATTTCTCGATCTTCGGGAGGACGTGCGCGAAGCCGCCGCGAACAAGAAGCGCCTGTTTATCTATTTTGGTCAGAAGGGTTGCCCTTACTGCGCCGAACTTTTCAATAACAACTTCAGCCAGAAACACATCGTTGATTATACCCGGAAACACTTTGACGCCATTGAGATTAATCTATGGGGCGACCGTGAGGTCATAGATTTCTCGGGCAAGGCGTTTACGGAAAAGGCATTCGCCGCCAGTCTCAAGGTTTGGTTCACGCCGACGATATTGTTCTTTAATGAACAAAATGAAACGGTGCTGCGCATCAATGGTTATTATCCCCCGCATCAATTTCTGGCGGCGCTGAGATACGTGGCCGAGAAGCAGGAAAAGAAAATGCCGTTTCGTGAATACTACGCCAAACTCGCGCCCCCGCCGGCTGCGGGGAGGCTTCATAAACAATCATTTTTCGTCAAGCCGCCCTATGACTTGGCCAAGCTTAAATCCGATAAACCGATCGCGGTGTTCTTTGAACAAAAAGACTGCGCCTCCTGCGATCGGTTGCACAAAAATATCTTCAAGCAGCCCGCCACCCTGGAACAAATCAAGCGTTTCAAAGTCATTCAGCTGGATCGCTGGAGCGATACCCCGGTGGTGACGCCGGACGGCAAAAAAACCACCGCCCGCAAATGGGCGGACGAGTTGGATATTGCCTATATCCCGACGGCCGTCCTGTTCGTGGACGGCGAGGAGGTGATCCGCACCGAGGCCTTTCTCAAGGCCTTTCATGTGCAATCAGTGCTGGATTACGCCGCTTCCGGAGCCTACAAACGTCAACCCAGTTTGCAGCGCTTTATCCGCATGCGCGCCGACCATCTGCGAGAGCAAGGCGTTGTTGTGGATCTCTGGCGCTAACTTTGGAAACGCCGAATCTCCACCACATTTATCAGCATGCCGCGCATAAGATGCGCGCGCGTATTACTTTAAGCAAGCTTGCAGGCATTATCCCGCAAGATTGTCGAGTATCGCTTTTTTGACGGCGTCCAATTCCGCATTGATTGCGACCGCCGGCCCCGTGCTCTGCTTGATGGCAGTATCGGGGTCCTTGAGGCCGTGGCCGGTCAGTGTGCAAACGATTCGGCTGCCCGCGGGGATTTTTCCGTTTTTGATGTCGCGCATGGCACCGGCGAGCGAGATCGCCGAGGCCGGTTCGCAGAATACGCCTTCCTTGCCGGCCAATAACTTCTGCGCGGACAGGATTTCCGCGTCCGTGCATTTGTCAAACCAGCCGCCGGATTCCTTCTGCACCCGCCACGCCTTGTCCCAGGACTGGGGGTGGCCGATGCGGATGGCGGTGGCCACGGTTTCGGGGTTGTCGACCATCTTGCCGAGGATAAACGGGGCCGCCCCGGCGGCCTGGTAACCGACCATGGTCGGGCGGTTGTTCACGATGCCGTGATCGGCGTATTCACAGTAGCCCATCCAGTGGGCGGTGATGTTGCCGGCGTTGCCCACCGGCAGACAGTGGTAATCCGGCGCCGCACCGAGCTCCTCGATAATTTCAAACGCCGCGGTCTTTTGGCCTTGTAACCGATAAGGATTGATGGAATTCACGATGGTGACCGGCGCCTCGAGGGCGACTTCTTTCACCAGTTGCATGCCGGCGTCGAAGTTCCCCCGGATCTGAATCACGATCGCGCCGTGGATCATGGCCTGGGCGAGCTTGCCGAGCGCGATCTTGCCGTCGGGGATCAGAACAAAGCACGTGATGCCGGCGCGCGCGGCATAGGCCGCGGCGGAGGCCGAGGTATTGCCGGTCGAGGCGCAGATAACGGCGCGGCTGCCCTCCTCCACGGCTTTGGTCACGGCCAGGGTCATGCCGCGGTCCTTGAACGAACCGGTGGGGTTCAGCCCTTCATACTTGACGTAGATATCCACCTGCCCGCCCAGCTCGCGCGGGATATGGTTCAGACGAATGAGCGGGGTCGCGCCCTCGCCCAGACCGATGATGCGGGTGTCATCCGCCACCGGCAGGCGGTCGCGGTATTTATCGATCAGGCCGGTGTATCGGGCGCTCATCAGGGCCACGGCTTATATCCAGTCCCGGCGCAGGTGTTCCAGGCGGATGCGCGCCACGCTGCCGGCGATCACGTCAAGCGTTTCGATCTGCGCGATGGCGGCATTCATGTACTCTTCCTTGATGCGGTGCGTCAATATGATGATCGGCACCACGCTTTCGTCCTCGTGCGGTTCCTTTTGCAGGATCGCCTCGATGCTGATGCCGAGGTCGCCCAGTATCCGCGTGACGTCGGCCAGGACGCCGGGCCGGTCGTCGGCGCGCATTCGCAGGTAATACGACGTCTCCACCTGCTCCATCGGCAGGATCGGCAGATCAGACAATGCGTCCGGCTGGAATGCCAGGTGCGGCACGCGATTGTTGGGATCGGTGGTCAGCGCTCGCACCACGTCCACCAGGTCGGCGACCACGGCCGAGGCGGTCGGGTCGGCGCCGGCGCCGGCGCCGTAGAACAGGGTCGGACCCACGGCATCGCCTTTGACCAGCACGGCGTTCATGACGCCGTCCACGTTGGCGATGATGCGCCGGTTTGGGATCAGCGTCGGGTGCACGCGCAGTTCCACGCCGCCGTCGACGCGACGCGCAATACCGAGGTGTTTGATGCAATAGCCCAACTCTTCGGCATACATGACGTCCTCGCGGGTAATCCGGCTGATGCCCTCCACATAGGCCTTGTCGAATTGCAGCGGGATGCCGAAGGCGATGGCCGCCAGGATCGTAAGCTTGTGGGCTGCGTCAATTCCCTCGATGTCAAAAGTGGGATCGGCTTCGGCATAACCCAGGCGTTGCGCCTCGGCGAGCACGTCGTCGAAATCACGGCCCTTTTCCCGCATCTCGGTCAGAATGAAATTGCCGGTGCCGTTAATGATGCCGGCGAGCCATTCGATCCGGTTGCCGGTCAGTCCCTCGCGCACGGCCTTGATGATCGGGATGCCGCCGGCGACCGCGGCCTCGAACGCCACCATCACCCCCCTTTTTTGCGCCGCTGCAAAGATCTCGTTGCCATGGGTCGCAATCAGGGCTTTATTCGCCGTGACCACGTGCTTCCGCTGGGCGATGGCCTCCCTAATCAACGCGCGCGCCGGGTCGGTGCCGCCGATGAGTTCGACGATGACTTCGATATCCGGATTGCGCACGACATCCCACGGATCTTGGACCAGCTTAATGCCATGGGTGGGACACGGCCGTTTCTTATTGAGGTCGCGGGCCGAGGCCTGCATGATTTCGATCCGGCGCCCGGCGCGGCGCGCGATTTCCTCCGCGTTGCGCGCGAGCACGTTGACGGTGCCGCAGCCTACGGTACCGAGCCCGAGTATGCCGATGCTGACCGGTTTGGCGAGATCCAACGATATATCCTGCCCATCGGATTTCCGGCGGCCGTGCAATTTTTTTTCAGAAGAAACGCTCATGCTCCTTCTCTGCGTAATTCGATTAGCGCCTTTTCGCGCCGGAACAACTCACGGATGGAACGGATCGCCTGGCGGGTGCGGTGTTCGTTCTCAATCAGACTGAAACGCACGAACTCATCCCCGTACTCCCCGAAGCCAATGCCGGGTGAAACCGCGACCTTGGCCTCCTGGAGCAACTTTTTGGAAAACTCGAGCGAACCCATGCCCCGATACGGCTCCGGTATATGCGCCCAGACAAACATGGTCGCCTTGGGTTTCTCCACCGCCCACCCGGCCGAGTTTAACCCGTTACACAACACGTCGCGCCGTTTCTGATAGCTCAGGCGGATATTTTCCAGGCAGTCCTGCGGCCCATCGAGGGCGAGGATGGCCGCCACCTGAATAGGCGTGAACAGGCCGTAATCGAGGTACGATTTGATGCGCGCCAGCGCCGCCACCAGGCGTTCGTTGCCGCACATGAACCCCACGCGCCAACCCGGCATGTTATAGCTTTTGGACAGCGTGAAAAACTCAACGGCGATCTCTTTCGCGCCCGGTACCTGCAATATCGAGGGGGCCGTATAGCCGTCGAACACGATGTCGGCGTAGGCCAGATCGTGAATTACCCAAATGCCGTGCTCCCGCGCGATGGCGATGACCCTTTCAAAAAAATCCAGCTCCACGCACTGAGTCGTCGGGTTGGCGGGAAAATTCAGCACCAGTAACTTGGGCTTGGGCCAGGAGGTGTGAATCGCCTTTTCCAGTTCGGCAAAAAAATCCACGCCCGGCACCAACGGTACATGGCGAATGTCGGCGCCGGCAATCACGAAGCCGTAGGTATGGATCGGATACGCCGGATTCGGCACCAGCACCGCATCGCCGGTCTCCACGGTGGCGAGCGCAAGATGGGCCAGCCCCTCTTTTGAACCGATGGTGACAATTGCTTCTTTATCCGGGTCCAGTTCGACGTCGTAACGGCGTTTGTACCAGTTACAGATGGCGCGCCGCAGGCGCGGAATACCGCGCGAAACCGAATAGCGATGCGTGTCCTTGCGGTTCGCCGCCTCGCACAGCTTATCCACGATATGAGGCGGCGTGGGCCCATCGGGATTGCCCATGCCGAAATCAATGATGTCCTCCCCGTGCCGGCGCGCCTGCGCCTTCAACTTATTAACGATATTGAAGACGTAGGGCGGGAGTCTTTTGATACGAGGAAATTCGTCCATTTGTTACACGCTTGTTCCGGGTTGTTATAGTATTGGCAGAGCTATCTAACGCATTGAATCCGCATGCATTATAGGGCCTTTGCAAAAGGCAGGAAACATAGCCGCAACGCGGCAGATTTGTCAATGATAGCAGGAACATGCTCGATGAATTCGCGAACGACTAAACAATGAAGATCCAGCTCGAAACCGGCGGCAGCCGGAATATCATCCGCGCTTACGGTCCCGGTCGGGTCACGGTCAATCGCGACGTGTACACCACCAGCCTGATTGTCACGCCGGATCAGATACAGGACTGGCCGCCGCGCGTATTCACAGAACTCAATGAAACGCATTTTGAGATAATCGCCGGCCTGGAACCCGAGGTCGCGATCCTGGGGACGGGCCATCGTCAACACTTTCCTAAACCGGACGCCATTCAAATCCTGACTCGTGCCAATATCGGCCTTGAAGTCATGGATACCGGCGCCGCTTGCCGCACCTACAATATCCTTATGGGTGAAGGCCGGCGGGTGGCGGCGGCCTTGTTGATGATCGAAAGCCAGAAAATTTAGACAGGATTAACAGGAAAAATATAAATCAGGGCGAATTAATTTTGTTAATCCTGTAAATCCTGTCAATTTTTGTTTTTCTGCACCCATTCTGCGGGTGGATTCTTAAAACAGGGAGTCGACAGAATATCCGGCCTTCTCAAGGATAGTGCGCAATCGCTTCAGGGCCTCCACCTGAATCTGTCGCACCCGTTCCCGGGTCACGCCGATGTCGGCGCCGACTTCTTCCAGCGTGGAAATTTCCCTGCCGCTTAAACCGAAACGCCGCTCCACCACTTCACGCTGCTTTTCATTAAGCTCATTGAGCCAGACGACGATCATGGCATTCAGATCGTCGCGTTGCAGCACTTTTTCCGGATCGGGTGTCTGTTCATCCGCGATGGCGTCGAGCAGGGATCGATCAGGATCGTCATCCAGGGGGGCGTCAACCGAGGCGATGCGTTCATTCAGCCCCAGCATGCCCTTGACTTCCTCAATCGGCTTATCGAGCAGGTTCGCCACCTCCTCGGGGCTCGGCTCGTGATCAAGCTTCTGGGAGAGATGGCGTGCCGCACGCTGATAGATGTTGATTTCTTTCAGCACGTGCACCGGCAAGCGGATGGTGCGCGTCTGATTCATGATGCCGCGCTCGATGGTCTGACGGATCCACCAAGTGGCATAGGTGGAGAAACGGAAACCGCGCTCCGGATCAAACTTCTCCACCGCGCGAATCAGGCCGAGATTGCCCTCTTCGATCAGATCCAGCAGCACCAGGCCGCGGTTCATATAGCGGCGGGCGATCTTTACCACCAACCGCAGGTTGCTTTCGATCATCCGGCTGCGCGCTTTCTTGTCGCCCTTTTGTGCGCGGCGCGCGTAGTAGACCTCTTCTTCGGCGGTCAGAAGGGGTGAGAATCCGATTTCCTTGAGATAAATGCGGGTGGCGTCGGCCTGGGAGTAGTATTCGGTTTCCGTCTCTTGCGCGGCTGATTTCCCTTCCGCCTTGTCCGGCTTGAGTGCATCGTCGCCTACTTCCGCTTTAAGAGGGGGCGATATTTCCTCGCCGGTTTCCCCGGTATCAGGAAATAGCTTTACCTCGTCTTCCTTGTTCTTGCTTTTTCTCTTCTTCTTTAAGGTTTTTCTCGGAGACATGGTTACTTTCTGGGAAGATACTTCAGAGGATTCACCGGGATACCGCGACGCCTGATTTCAAAATGTAGTTTCACACGATCCGTTCCACTGCTCCCCATCTCGGCGATCTTCTGCCCTCGTTTTATCACATTACCTTCCTTAACGTAAATCCTGCTGGAGTGGGCATAGGCGCTAAGAAAATCCGCGTTGTGTTTAATGATAATAAGCTTACCGTATCCCCGAAGTCCACTACCCTGATAAACTACCGTGCCGTTTGCCGCCGCGCGGATCGCCTGTCCCTTTCTGCCGCCGATATCGATCCCCTTGTTTGGCCCATTGGCATTAAATCGTGCCAGGATTTTTCCTTCCGTCGGCCATGCCCAGGAACCAAAGTCGTGCGCCGCGCCGCGCTTTGTCGGCGCGCGCTTGGCAGAAGAAGGCCTTTTAGCCCGTCTTGTGATATTTTTTCTCGTGGTCTTGTAGCGGGAGGTACGGAGATCCTGGTCTGGTCGGGACAGCCGCAGCTTCTGTCCGGAGCGAATAACGTATGGCGGCGGGATGTTGTTCCAGGCGGCAAGATCACGATAATTGATCCCCGTCTCACGGGCGATGCTGTAGAGCGTGTCGCCTTTGGCCACGATCCGATAACCGCTGGGCCCGGCACTGGCGGTCGATCGGGGCGCAAAAAGCCGCAGCTTTTGTCCGGGGCGGATAAGGTAAGGCGGCGGGATGTTGTTCCAGGCGGACAGCTCCCGGTAGTCGCGGCCGGATTCCCAGGCGATGCTGTAGAGCGTGTCGCCGGCGCGCACAATACGGTACGTCGCCTCCGGATGTCGAAGCTCCCTGCCGCGATCCTCCACCGACACCACTGTTTTGCCGCCGCAGGCGGACAACAGCACGTATAGCAGCAACGCTATACCCCAGGCCGGTAAATGAGCGGTCATCGGTCGGCGATCAGGGCAAGCTTCCCCCATGTCATGTCCGGTCTCTCACCAGCGGGACGAAATTAACGAGCTCCAGGCGTTCACTGGTGTGTCCCGTGTCGGTACGCTGTATCAATTGTAATTCCTGGAGGGTCGGACCGCCGACGGGGATTACCATCCGAGCTCCCGGGGCAAGTTGCTCCACCAGCGTTTGTGGCAGCTCCGCGGGCGCCGCGGTGACGATGATCCCGTCATACGGCGCGTGCTCGTGCCAACCCCAGCTTCCGTCGGAGAGCTTGAATTGGATATTGCGGAATCCCAGTTCGCGCAATTTTCGTCGCGCAAGTTTCAGCAGGGGCTCAATTCTCTCAACGGTATAAACATCGTCCACCAGGCTCGCGAGAATTGCGGTCTGGTAACCGGAACCGGTGCCTACTTCAAGCACCTTCTTTATCGGTCCACCGGCCAGCAAGGCCTGCGTCATCAGCGCCACGATGTAGGGCTGGGAAATGGTCTGACCGTAACCGATCGGCAAAGCGGTATCTTCGTAGGCACGACTGGCCAGCGCCTCATCCACGAACGCGTGGCGCGGAACGGTTCGCATTGTCTCCAGAACCCGTTCGTTCTCGATACCCTCTTCCCGGAGCCGCTGGATCAAGCGCTCACGGGTGCGCAGGGAGGTCATTCCGATGCCGTGAGTTTTTGTGTTCACCTGTGATGCGATACAGCTACAGACTTTTAAGCCATGATGAAACCTGATCCAAGGCAGTATAGCGGGTTAGATCGACATGCAAAGGGGTGATGGAGACAAAATTTCGGCGGACGGCGTGGAAGTCCGTCCCCGGTCCGGCGTCCGCTTCCGGACCGGGGACTCCCACCCAATAGACGGGGTTGCCGTGAGGGTCGGCGGTGCGGATCATGGGTTCCGCTTGATGCCGGTGACCCAGGCGCGTGGCCTCGAGTCCGGCAATGGTGTCGAGGGGTACGTCGGGCACATTGATGTTAAGGATGGTGTCGGCCGGCAGTGGCTCGTGCTCGAGTTTTCGGATCAGGCGCACCACGATGTCCGCCGCCGTTGCAAAGTGCCGTCCTTGTTGACCGACAAGCGACACTGCTATCGCCGGCGCGCCCAGAAAACGCCCCTCCATGGCCGCCGCCACGGTTCCGGAATACAGAACGTCGTCGCCGAGGTTGGCGCCGCGATTGATGCCGGCAATCACCATGTCCGGCCGGTGTTCCATCAGGCCCGTTATTGCCAGATGTACACAGTCCGTGGGCGTCCCATTCACGTAAAGAAACCCGTTCTCGCCCTCCCTGACACGTAGCGGCCGATCAAGAGTGAGTGAGTTGCTGACGCCGCTGCGATCGCGTTCCGGCGCCACCACATCCAGTTGGGCCAACGGTTTCAGGGCCTGAGCCAGACAGACAAGCCCGGGAGCAAGATAACCGTCGTCATTACTAAGAAGGATGCGCATGGCGCGGCGAAGGATACCCAAAAGTCGCGGTCAGGCAAAACGGCCCGTCCGCCACCGACCAAGGATGACAAGATTGCGCCAGGGACGGCTGACAAGGTTGGTCGGGGCGAGAGGGTGAGCCGGAGATT
The DNA here is from genome assembly GCA_015492195.1 of Acidiferrobacterales bacterium. GTDB lineage: Bacteria > Pseudomonadota > Gammaproteobacteria > Acidiferrobacterales > Sulfurifustaceae > S146-88. The sequence continues at coordinate 754 of WGFP01000149.1, read as the reverse complement.
TGGCGAAGGCACTTAACGTGCCTTCGCCCCGGCGAACGCCCGCACACGGACGTGCGGGCCGGGGTAGATCGAAGGTGAACCGTTGCGCCAGGGACGGCTGGCAAGGTTGGTCGGGGCGAGAGGATTTGAACCTCCGACCACCTGAACCCCATTCAGGTGCGCTACCAGGCTGCGCTACGCCCCGTTTGGTATTAGCAGTTAAACCGCTGATGAAGTCCCCGCAGGAACAAGGGCACCATCATATCAAAGACACGCGGGGATTATCAGTTTTTCAGGACACCCAGGACGTCTTCCAGTCCCTTGATCAGCGTCTTGATGGCTTGTTGGCGGTTTACATCCCGGGGGGGCGGGTTATCCAACGCCAGCTTGTTGCGGGCACCACTGATCGTGAATCCCTCGACATACAAGAGGCTGCGTATCTGCCGGATCAGCACGACGTCATGGCGTTGGTAGTAGCGCCGATTGCCGCGCCGTTTGACGGGTTTGAGCTGGGGAAATTCCTGTTCCCAGTAGCGCAGCACGTGCGGCTTTACCGCGCACAGGTCGCTGACTTCACCAATGGTGAAGTAGCGTTTACCGGGAATCGGGGGGAGTTCGTGGTTATCGCCGGGATCAAGCATTCACTTCGGCTCGTTTCTTTATTTTATTGGCTGACAGAATCTTGTCGGCATGGAGTCGGGCGTTTTGTTCCACCCGTTCCTTGAGCTTGTGGCTGGCGCGGAACGTTACCACACGCCGCGCTGAGATGGGTATC
>WGFP01000148.1 GCA_015492195.1 Acidiferrobacterales bacterium | reverse complement strand
GTTTAGGGTTATTCAGTTCTTCAGCCGCTTCATCCATGGCCAGGGTCGCGGCGGTGGTGAATTCCATGTTGGCCGGCAGCATCTTTTCCAGCATCGTGGGCATGGCGGGATATAGTTTTTCGTTGTCGGCGCGGATGACCATGACGCGCTGCGCTTCACGATCCAGTTGCGCCAGATGTTGCGCCAGATTTTGTGCATGTTCGCGGGTGGTCGGGGTTTGTTTGATCCAGGCGTTTTCTGAAAGGAGAGCGGTTCTTTTCAATGCCTGATCGAGGCGCCTTTTAACTTCACGGTTTTTTTCAGCGCTCGGCACAAGCATGTAGCCTTGCAGGCTGTTTCCGGCCAACCAGATGTCATCGGAAAGGGCCCGCAGTGTTTTTCTTATCTGGTGGCGTTCAAGGGTGTTGTCGAGTCCCCGGTTGGTCGCTTTATTGACCTGCGTTTCCGCTATCCACGCCGCGCCAAGCAGAAAGACCACGAACAGAAACGCCACCCCCAAATATCGGGTGCGAATGCTGTTCAGTCCCAGGCGAGCCATCCAGTCCGTGCGCCCGCCTTTCGGCGGATTGCCTCTGGGATGAGGGCCGATATGGTGTTTATCCGTCATATTCCATAACCAGCATGATTGGCGTTGTTTTCCAAATATCTGCATTAAATATGCCCGAATAGAAGCATAGCAGGGGAAGTGCCTGATTTATTTGATCTTACGTGGTGCCGGCCCGATAAATCCCGGTATTTCATATGCATATAACCTATTGAAATAAAAGTATATTTTATGGGATCGGCTTTTTGGTCTGCCCAAGCGCGCGAGCAGCACAAATTATTTCGGGTAACGGCTCCGCCGTTGAACTATTCTGAGGAGGTCGAACGGCGGTGCATCGCGTCGTCACGAATCCATGCCCTGAACCGTGGAGAGTTTGGTGAAATGGTATGATCGTGGCCGCCGCTCTGATAAAGCGCGACATTTACCTTAAACAAACTGGCGAGCCTAATTATGCGATATGTCTTACCGACGTTTTTTCTTGGAATTATCCTGTCAGCCTCCGCGATATCCGCTGAGCCCGATTTGAAGCAGATCCGGTCTGCGCTTGCGAAGGCTTTCCCGAATACGCCGTTGGATTCACTCAAGCCGTCCCCGGTTCACGGTTTGTATGAGCTTGTGGCGGACACCCAGGTATACTATGTAAGCGCCGACGGAAAATTTATTCTTGTCGGCGACTTGGTTGAAATCGGCTCGCGTGTGAATCTCACTGAAAAACGGCGCGAAAAAATTGTTGTGCGTTTGCTCGATCAAGTGGGCGAACAAAATATGATTGTGATGGGCCCCAAGAATCCCAAACGGACCATCACGGTATTTACGGACGTGGATTGTCCGTACTGCGCAAAACTGCACCTTGATGTTCCGGAATTAAACAAGCAAGGCGTCAAGGTGCGTTATCTGCTGTTCCCTCGAATGGGGTTGCAGTCTGAGACCTACAAGCGATCGGTAGCGGTGTGGTGCGCACCGGATCGCGCAAAGGCGGTGGGAATCGCCAAGGCGCGCGGGAAGCTTGACATGAAAACCTGTAAAAATCCGGTCAAAGAACATTATCAGCTGGGGTTGCGTTTAGGGGTTTCGGGGACACCGACAATTTTCCTGGGCAACGGGAAAAAGATTGTGGGGTATGTGCCGCCCGATCGCTTGTTAACTATTCTTGGCATTCAATCGGTGTCGCGGGCCGCCGTTCGTTAAAACACCGAATGAGGCAGGACTGATTTATGAGGCACCGGCGGGAACGGGGTTTATCTGCACCAGGAGGTACCGTCTGCATCCAGAGCTAGCGAGGCTGAAAGATCAGATTCGGGAGAATGAGCGCATCTGGTCCGGTTTCAGGCAGATCGAAATCAAGATGATCGGCGCACATTCTCTGTATGAGCTGGTCGCGATTTTGGTTAATGGTATCCCCCGGAAATTTCCGGGTGTGGATCGCGTAACGTTGGCGTATTTTGATCCGGAATATGAGATGGCGCGCCTGTTGGATCAGAACGACGCACAAACAAATGCAGACGGCGATCAAGGCGGACAGAAAGGGGTGCTGATTAGACCCCGGTTGGAACCCTCTTCTTTTATTTCCATTTCCCGTGAGACGCTTATCACCTTGTTTCCGTCGCCCTGGAAGCCTCAGCTCGGGGTGTACGGCCCGCAGATCCAATCACTGCTCTTCCCGGATCAGCACAAACCGCTGGGTTCAATGGCGTTGGCGCCCCTGGTATTGCGCGGGGAATTGATCGGTTGTCTCAACCAGGGCAGTTTTGATTCCGCCCATTTCCAACCGGGGACGGCCACGGATCTGCTGGATCATTTGGCGGCGGTCACGGCCTTGTGTCTGGATAACGCCGTCAGTCACGAACGCCTGAAGCTTGACGGGCTGACCGATCCGTTGACCGGCGTGGCCAACCGGCGGTTTTTTGAAAGACGTCTTGCCGATGAAGTGGAACGCTGGTCCCGGCGTAAGGAGCCGCTTGCCTGCATGCTGGCGGATATTGATCATTTTAAACGCGTGAACGACCAGTTTGGTCATCAGGTGGGCGACCGTGCCCTTCAGCAGGTAGCCGGCCTGTTGGGGGAAGATTTGCGCGGCGTCGACGTGCTGGCGCGTTACGGCGGTGAGGAATTCGTATTGCTGCTGCCGAACACGAACGTGCAGCAGGCCGAGGCCATTGCCGAACGTTTGCGTACGAAAATAGCGGGTCAGCCGTTCAGCGGTCCTGAAGAAAGGCCTCTCGATATCACCGTCAGTATTGGTCTGGCGTGCCTTGGTCCGGATATCAAACTGGATGACGTGCAACCTGGTCTTTGGCTTTTTCAACAGGCCGACGCCGCCCTGTATCAGGCCAAGCAGTCAGGGCGCAACAGGGTCATTGCCCGAATTGAGGGATAACGGTTCGCACTGAAAAATCTCCACGGCCTCACGGCAGGCGGTGAACAGCAATATCGCTTTGAGTCTTTTCGACGGCCAGAGCATGCGTATGCCGTCGCTGTAAAGCTGCATTTGTCCCGTATAATCCTCGACAAACTGAGACACATTCTCGTGGGTGGCTTGGGCGTGGGTCTTGTAATCGATGAGCACGACCTCGGTTTTCCCCACCACCAAGCGGTCTATGATGCCGTAGACGTTTTGCTCTCCCTGGCCGTACAAGATCGGGACTTCATTGCGCGCGTAGTCGTACCGGGACGGGTCGAAAAACGGATGGAATTTTGGATCGTCCACCACCCCGCAGGCCTCCTGCCAGCAGACCTCGAACCAGTCATCCGGCCCCGCCTCTGCGAGTTCCTGCCGCGCGCGCGCTTTTGCCGTCGGTCGATCGGCCGGGCCGGTGGTCAGCAGTTCCAACATACGATGAATCGCGATACCGCGCCTTTTGGCGCCAACGTGTGCATCAATGGAAGCCACTGCCTCTTCCGGCCGGTCATCCTCGGGCACCAGGCGGCTGGGATTGATCATGCCGTCGGCTTCCGTAACGGACAGGGGGCGACTAAGCGCCGGGTCGATCGCGATTGGTGCGGCGTGGTTTACCGGCGTAACCGGCAGCGGCGTCAGCCGGGCCCCGTGTTCGATGCCGCCGCAGGTATTAAAGATCTCCCCGCCGTCGGCGCGTGGAATATGGCGCAGGCGTAAACCGTAAGCGGCGGCCTTTCCCGAATCCTCGGCTTTCCGCAGGCGTTTTTCGATGAACCCGTACCATCCCCGGCCTCCCTTGCCGGGCTCACAGCCGGAGACGTAGAGAATCTGTTTGGCGCGCGTTAAGGCGACGTACAGGAGATTCGCTTCTTCGCGCCGCGCCGCTTTTTGCTGTTCGCGTTGATTCGCCCGGCTGATCTCATCG
>WGFP01000147.1 GCA_015492195.1 Acidiferrobacterales bacterium | reverse complement strand
CGGCGCTGGCGGAACCGGATGTCATCGGCCTGTCCATCGGCACGCGTCCCGACTGTGTGCCTCCGAAGGTGCTGGATCTGCTGGCCGACTACCGTGATCGCGGTTATGAGCTCTGGCTCGAACTGGGCCTGCAATCGGCCTTTGACGCCACGCTTGAGCGCGTCAAACGCGGCCACAGCTTCCAGGACTACGAGAACGCCGTGCGTGCGGCGCACGCCCGCGGCCTGCTGGTTTGCGCTCACCTTATTGTCGGTCTGCCCGGGGAAAGTGCGGCGCACGCGCGCGTATCATTACAGCGCGTGCTGGACGGCGGGGTCGCCGGCCTTAAGCTGCATCCGTTGCACGTGGTGAAGGGAACGCAGCTGGCCAACAGCTATCGTCGCGGTGAATATCAGCCCCTGAGCCAGGAAGAATACATTCGTATTGTTGCCGGGCTCATCGAATGCACGCCGCCTGAGATTATTTTTCACCGCTTAACCGGGACCGCATCGCCCAGGCTTTTGTTGGCCCCTTCCTGGTGTTCGCATAAATGGACGGTGTTAAACGGCATTGAGCGCGAATTGGCCGCACGCGGCACGTGCCAAGGTCTGGCGACCGCATCGAGGTATTGCCATTGAACAGGGTTGAACTGGTCTGTCCGGCTGGGAGTCTCCCGGCCCTGAAAAGCGCGGTCGATAACGGCGCCGACGCGGTCTACATCGGTTTCCGCGACGGCACCAATGCGCGTAATTTTCCCGGACTTAATTTTGACGAAGCGGAGGCGCGCGCGGCCATCCGTTACGCCCATGACCGCCAGGCGCGCGTGTTTCTCGCGCTCAATACTTTTCCGCGCCCCTCACAGTGGGAAAAATGGCGCCGGGCCGTGGATCAGGCGGCCGCGCTCAACGTTGATGCCATGATCATGGCCGATGCCGGACTGATGGCTTACGCGGCGAAGACGTATCCGTATTTGCGCCTGCACTTGTCGGTCCAGGGCTCGGCCACGAGCCACGAGGCCATCGCCTTTTATGCCAAGCGGTTTGGGATCAAGCGCGTGGTGTTGCCGCGGGTGCTGTCTCTGGCCCAGGTGCGGCAGGTGATCCGCCGCACCGAGGTGGAGGTGGAGGTCTTCGGTTTCGGCAGCCTGTGCATCATGGTTGAAGGCCGTTGCGCGCTGTCGTCCTATGTCACCGGGGCGTCGCCCAATTCCAACGGCGTCTGTTCCCCCGCCAAGGCCGTGCGCTGGGAAGAGACCGCAACGGGCCGGCAGTCGCGCTTAAACGACGTCTTGATTGATGTGTATGCCACGGGCGAAAAAGCCGGTTATCCCACCCTGTGCAAGGGGCGTTTTGCGGTCGGCGGAAATATTTTCTATGCCCTGGAAGAGCCGACAAGCCTCAATGTCTTGGAAATTCTGCCGCAGTTGATCAGGGCCGGCGTGGTCGCGATCAAGGTCGAGGGTCGCCAGCGCAGTCCGGCCTACGTGGCCCAGGTGACGCGCGTCCTGCGCGCCGCGCTCGACGCCTGCCTCAAAGATCCGGAGCACTTTGTTCCCGCGCGTGAGTGGATCGCGCAACTGGACAAGGTCGCCGAGGGACGCTGCCACACCCTCGGCGCCTACCACCGGTCGTGGCAATGAATCGTGAATGGTGATTCGTTAGTCGTGGAGCAAAATGAATGAAGCTATCTCTTGGACCGATATTATACTTCTGGGACCGCGAGACGGTTTTGGATTTCTATGCGCGCATCAATGAGGCGCCGGTGGATATCGTTTATTTGGGCGAGACGGTGTGCGCCAAGCGCCGCGCGCTGCGGCTCCATGACTGGCTGGACCTTGCCGAGATGCTCTCAGCGGCGGGCAAAGAGGTGGTGTTGTCCACGCTGACGCTGATCGAGGCCGAATCGGAACTCATCTCCATACACCGCATCGCCGAGAACCGCCGTTATTCCGTTGAGGCCAATGACATGGCGGCGGTTAATATGCTGACAGGTCGCATACCCTTTGTCGCCGGTCCCCATATCAACACCTATAACAGCGAAACCCTGAGAATCCTGGCCGAGGCCGGGGCACGGCGTTGGGTGATGCCGGTGGAGCTGGACAAGCGGACACTGGCGGCCATGCAGCAATCTCGACCGGAAGGGATGGAGACGGAGGTGTTCATATTCGGCCGTCTGCCGCTCGCCTTTTCCGCGCGCTGTTTCACCGCACGCGCCCATGATCTTGCCAAGGACGAGTGCGGTTTCTGCTGCCGTGATTATCCCGACGGCATGCCCTTGCTGACCCAGGAACAAAAGCCGTTCCTGGTGCTAAACGGCATCCAGGTACAGTCGGCGGGCACGTACAACCTGATTCCCTATATCGCGGAGCTGAAGGCGCTCGGCGTGGAGGTACTGCGGCTTTCGCCGCAGTCCCAGGGAATGTTCGAAATTATTGAGACGTTTCACGAGGCACTCAACGGCCGGCTCGACCTGGAAGCGGCAGAGGAGCGGCTGCTGCCGCACATGCCGGCGGGCTTCTGTAACGGTTACTGGCACGGCCTTCCCGGCATGAACTGGGGGCGGTGCGGATGAAAGGCGCGCCGCTGTGGTCATCGCCGCCGGGAAAAGACCGCCGGGAGCAGTGTTGAGACGATGCCGTCGCCAAACAGCGACCGGAAATGCGCTTCCCAGTCGAATTCCAGCGCATCGAGCAGGTTTTTGATGTGCACGCCGGTGTCGGTGTCGCCCTCGATGCACAGGCGGCGGTTGAAGAACAGGGTATCCGGGTCTTCGCGCCGGGTGGCCAGCAGCCGGAAATCATTGAGGCGGCCGCGGATGGTGACGTCCGTGTGTTTGCGTCGCGCCGGCTGTAGGCACTCACCCTGAATTTGAAAATAAAAACGGCTGGAGGCGTCGGTGATGTGGATGCACAGTGATTTGCCGTCGAGTTCCTTGAGCCGTGTAGCGATCACTTGGCCCCGCAGCAGATGGTTACCGAGGCGGGCCAGGACCGCCGTGTGCACGGCGTCGGGAATCAAGCGCAACGGTAAACGTAAAACCCCGGAGGGGATGAACAGCAATGTTTCCGATTTTTCCACAACGCGTTTCATAACAGGGTGCGGGATTGGGGTCAATGATCTGCAACAAACCGTGTATATGCCATGAAATACGAAAGCCTGCGTGATTTCATCCGCCACCTCGAAGCCATCGGCGAGCTGAAACGGGTCCCGCTGCCGGTTGACCCGAGGCTCGAGATCACCGAGATCTGTCGCCGTACCCTGCGCGCCGGTGGTCCAGCCCTGTTGTTTGAAAAGACCAAAGGTTACAGCATGCCGCTGCTCGGCAATCTGTTTGGCACGACCCGCCGCGTGGCTTTGGGCGTGGGCCGCGAGTCGCTCGCGGAATTGCGCGACGTCGGACGCCTGCTGGCCTTTCTTAAGGAACCGCAGTTGCCCAAGGGCATACGCGACGCGTTTGAGTCCCTGCCCGCGTTCAAGAATCTCCTGCATGTGATGCCGCGGGTTGTTAAATCCGCGCCGTGCCAGGAAAGGACAATAGATGCCGCGTCCGTCGATCTCTCGACGCTTCCGGTTCAAACCTGCTGGCCGGAGGATGCCGGCCCGCTTATTACCTTTGGCCTGGTTATTACAAAAGGACCGTATAAGGAAAGGCAGAATATCGGCATCTACCGCCAGCAGGTTATCGCACCAAACAAGGTGATCATGCGTTGGCTGCCGCACCGCGGCGGCGCGATCGATTTTCGCGAGTGGCGGGAGGCCCATCCGAATGAACGTTTTCCTGTGTCGGTCGTTATCGGCGCCGACCCGGCGACGTTGATTGCGGCGGTCACGCCGATTCCGGATACGCTGTCGGAATACAAGTTTGCCGGTCTATTACGCGGCGCCCGCAGCGAGGTGGTGACATGTAAAACCAATGCACTGCAAGTACCGGCCTCGGCCGAGTTCGTATTGGAAGGTTATATCGAACCGGGCGAGGAGGCACTCGAGGGGCCGTTCGGCGACCACACCGGTTATTACAACGCCAAAGAGCGCTTCCCGGTGTTTACCATTGAACGCATCACACACCGCGACAATCCGATCTATCACGGCACCTATATGGGCCGTTCGCCTTACGATGAGCCGTCGGTGTTGGCGGCGGCGTTGAACGAAATCTTTATTCCCATTTTGCAGAAACAGTTTCCGGAGATTGTGGATTTTTACCTGCCGCCCGAGGGATGTTCCTACCGGATCGCGGTGGTGAGCATCAAGAAGCGTTACCTCGGCCATGCCCGGCGCATCATGTTCGGCGTCTGGTCGTATCTCAGGCAATTTACCTATACGAAGTTTGTGATTGTGACCGACGACGATATTAACGTGCGCGACTGGAAAGACGTGATCTGGGCCATTACCACGCGCATGGATCCGGCGCGCGATTCCATGATCGTTGAAAACACGCCGATCGACTACCTGGATTTCGCCAGCCCCGAGTCCGGTCTGGGCGGAAAAATCGGCTTTGACGCCACCAACAAATGGCCGGGCGAGACCCGCCGTCAGTGGGGACGGCCGATTACGATGGATGCGGACGTAAAGCGGCGCGTGGACGCGCTTTGGGATGAACTGGGGCTCGGCTAGTTTGCGCTGAACGCCGGTTATGGCGCTGACTCCGGGTTTGAGCAGGGTCATGGCGTCAGGGCCATATTCGCGTTATTTTATGTTTATGGATCATAGAGTCGTTTTTAATCCCGAGTTAATCCGGCGGTATGACAAGTCCGGCCCGCGCTATACGTCCTACCCCACTGCGGTGCAGTTTCGATGTGCAGGAAGCACAAGTGCCGCGGGCGCAGGGATGCGCGAGAGCGGCCGCGCCGATTTCAGCGAGGACGAATACCGTGCGTGCGCGGCACGCACAAACGAGCAATCACCCCGACGCTCCTTGTCGTTGTATTTTCATATTCCATTTTGCGACACGGTCTGTTTTTACTGCGCCTGTAACAAAATCGTTACCAAGAACCGCAAACGCGCGGCGCCTTATCTGGAACGGTTGCGCCGGGAAATCGCCCTACAGGGCGCGATCTTCGATCGCTCGCGCGTGGTGAATCAATTGCACTGGGGAGGCGGTACGCCGACCTTCATCAGCCATGATGAAATGCGTGAATTGATGGAGGCCACCCGCAAACATTTCACGTTGCGCGGTGATGATCAGGGCGAATACGGCATCGAGGTCGACCCGCGCGAGGTTCAACCGGGAACCCTTAAACTTCTGCGTGAACTCGGTTTCAATCGCCTGAGCATGGGGGTGCAGGATTTCGACCCCAAGGTGCAGAAGGCGGTGAACCGCATCCAGGGCGAAGACGAAACACTGGCGGTGCTCGACGAGGCGCGGGAGCTTGGTTTCCGGTCGATTAACATGGATTTGATCTACGGGCTCCCGCATCAGAGCGTCGCGAGCTTCGGTCGCACGCTCGACAAAATCCTCGCCGCGAACCCAGACCGGCTGTCGGTGTTCAACTACGCGCATCTTCCGGATATGTTCAAACCTCAGCGGCGGATCCGCGTGCAGGATCTGCCGTCCCCGCAGGAGAAGCTGGATATTCTTCAGGAAACCATCGAGAAATTGACAAAGGCCGGTTACGTGTACATCGGCATGGACCATTTCGCCAAACCGGACGACGAACTGGCCGTGGCGCAGCGTAACGGCACGCTCCACCGCAACTTCCAAGGTTATTCGACCCACGCGGATTGCGATCTTGTCGCTCTGGGCATCACCGCAATCAGTCAGGTCGACGACTGTTACAGCCAGAACATGCGCACCATCGAGGATTATTATGCCCGGCTGGATGAAGGACGATTGCCGGTGATGCGCGGCATCAAACTCGATGCGGATGATCTGCTTCGACGCGCGGTCATTATGCGGCTGATTTGCCGTTTTGTGCTCGATTTCGCTGCGCTTGAGCGCGAATTCGGTATTGATTTTACGGATTATTTCGCATGGGAACTTAATGAGCTCGAAGAGATGCAGCGCGACGGCCTGCTTGAGATGGACGGCGCTTCGATCCGCGTGCGGCCCGCCGGCAAGCTGCTTATCCGCAACATCTGTATGGTGTTTGATAAATACTTGCGTCTACGGGAGGGGCAGCGGTTTTCAAAAGTCATCTAGGGGTGAGGCGTGAGGGATAAAAGCATGGTTACCCCCTTACCAATCACAGTGTGAGCCTTACCGCCATGAATCCACCGTAACGGCGGCGGAGCAACGGCGGTTGCTCAAGGAGTCGCCCCATGCGGAGTTTCCCCGGCCAGAAAAGCAAGGTTTCGATTTGGTAATCGCGTATGGAACGAACGGAGGCAAGTAGGGAACGGATCTCGGCGCGCGTATGCCAGTGCGCTCCGACATAGGCCCCGCGCCCCCCTTTATACAGATATAAAAGCGAACGCCGGTGCAGGAGACCGAGGAGGACGCATCGGCGCGCGACCCGGACCATCTCCGATAACGCCTTGTGCTCATCCGCCACGAAGCATAACGAAGTGACGGACGCGACGATATTAAAGCTCTTGTCAGGAAGAGGGAGGTCCAGCATATCTCCCTGTAAATATTGCACGGCGCCGTTTAGTGTTCGTGCATAGTCAAGCATGGCGAGGTCGCTATCCAGCCCCGTGGCCTCGCAACCGGCGGCGGCGAAGCGGCGGGTGAACCAGCCGCTGCCGCAACCGACATCCAGCAACGTATCGCCGGGTCTGATCCCGCCGAGGCGGATAAGCGTTTCCGCCTCGCGGTTGCCCATCCAGGCGCCGCGCGCGGCGGCGTACCAGGCTTCATAATCAGCGGGACTGGGGCGATTAGCCATATCGGGCTCCGATTTCCGTTGGCAAATATGGATAATATCCCGTAAAGTTTACACGGGTTTCATGGACGCGGTTTTTTATTCCTGTTCAAATACAACGACGATTAGGGAAGCGCTTAAAGGCAGGATTATGAATAAAAATGAAACCGCCGCCGTCATCAGTCTCACCAATATCAAGGCCGCCTGCAAGAGTTGCACCCTGCGCGAACTTTGCCTGCCGTATGGTCTGCGCGAACCGGATTTGAGTGCGGTTGATAAGGTCGTCAAACGGCGGCATAAGCTTAAAAAGGGAGAATTGCTTTACCGTTTCGGCGACCCCCTGAAATCGCTTTATGCAATCCGCAGCGGCGCGCTGAAAACCACCAGTCTCCTGGGAGACGGCCGCGCCCAGGTAATGGGCTTCTACCTCTCCGGGGAATTGCTGGGGATGGACGCCATTAACACCGATCACCATCCCTGTAGTGCCGAGGCGCTTGAAGCCTCGGAAGTCTGTGAGATCTCCTATTCCGACTTGGAGGGGCTGGCGCAGGAGATTCCCGGTTTGCAGCATCAGCTTTTGCGGATTATGAGTCGTGAAATCACGCAAGACGAACAGCTTCTGATGATGCTGGGACAGATGTCCGCCGAAGAACGCCTGGCTTCCTGCCTGATGAGTTTCTCCAAGCGCCGCGCCCGCCTGGGATTGGCCGAGTCGGATTTGAAGCTCAGCATGTCACGCCGTGATCTTGGTGATTACCTGGGCCTGGCCCTGGAAACGGTGAGCCGCCTTTTCTCCCGGTTTCAGGATGAAGGGCTGATCAGCGTCCAAGGCCGGCATGTCCGCTTGCACGACATGGAACGCCTGCGAACGATCGCCACCGGTTTTCGTGACGAGCAAAACATGCGCGCCTAGCGTGCCGCCTTTGAAGTCAACTCTTAAAAATGGGAATGGTTGACAACATAGCCGGCTTCGCCTAGTTTGGCGTCCCTCTTAATCTTTTGGACCCGGTCTTCATGCACCATGATACGACGGCTATCGCCGCCCTGTTCGAGCTGCCGTTTAACGATCTGATCCACCGCGCGCAAACCGTGCATCGAAACCACTTCGATCCGAACGAAGTGCAGCTGAGCACATTGCTCTCCATTAAAACCGGACGCTGTTCGGAAGACTGCGGCTATTGTTCCCAGTCGGTGCGGTTCCACACCGACGTGGAGGATCAGCCTTTGATGGCGCTCAATGAAGTCATTGAGGCGGCACGGGCGGCCAAGACCAAGGGCGCGACCCGTTTTTGCATGGGGGCGGCCTGGCGCGGACCGAAGGACAAAGATCTGGTGCCCGTGCTGGAAATGGTGCGCGCCGTGCGCGCGCTTGGGTTAGAGACCTGCGCCACCCTGGGTTTATTGCACGACGGACAGGCGGAACAGCTGGCGGAGGCGGGGCTCGACTATTACAACCATAATCTCGATACCTCACCCGAGCACTATCGCCACGTCATCCATACCCACAGCTACCAGGACCGGTTGGATACCCTTAATAAGGTGCGTGCCGCCGGGATCAAGCTTTGCTGTGGGGGCATCATGGGTATGGGTGAGTCACGGGCGGACCGCGTTCGTTTCCTGGCTGAATTGGCGGCGCTCGATCCGCCGCCTGAAAGCGTGCCGATCAACCTTCTGGTGCACATTCCGGGCACGCCGCTTGCGGACAAACCCGCGCTGGATCCCATCGAGTTTGTGCGCACCATCGCCTGCGCGCGCATCGTCCTGCCGAATTCCAGGGTGCGGTTGTCGGCGGGTCGCAGCCAGATGCCGGAATCCCTGCAGGCGCTGTGCTTCCTCGCCGGGGCAAATTCGATTTTCTACGGGGATAAGTTGTTGACGACCCCCAATCCGGAAGCCGATACCGACCGTAAGCTGTTCAAGAAACTCGGCCTGCGCGCCTTGGCCTTGGAAACGCCCTCCACGCCCGGTGAACAGACCGGACTTGAGGTTTCCACGGACCTGCACGCGATTAAGTAACCGCCTTAGCCGCGCGCCATCCTCTTGGGGGATATGCCTGGTGCGATCGCAGGGTCGGGGACCGGGCGGATAACGAACTCCATGTTTTCCAGATCACCCAACACGTAGGT
>WGFP01000146.1 GCA_015492195.1 Acidiferrobacterales bacterium | reverse complement strand
TGGCGGATATGATCGCAAGCGGAAGATTACGCTGTGGATTCTTCACCTCCTCGGCGACATTTACCATATCTTCAAAACCGATGAAGGCGTAGAAGGCGAGAAACGCGCCGAGCAGAATGCCATGCCAGACCTGAACGTTGAATGACGGGATAAGCTCAGGAAGGCGTTGGGGAAGCGTACCCAGGCTGTCGCCCCCCACCCACAGGATTAACAATAAACCGCCGACTTCCAACAAGGTGATCAGGGAAGCCGTGATCACGGATTCGCTGATGCCCCAGGCGGCCAGTGCGCCCATGAGCAATACCAGGACTATAATGGCCGCCCAGTCGGGCACCGTCACAAAAATATGCAGATATCCCACAAAACCGTTGGCGATGGTCGCGGCCGACACAATGCCGGTAAGAATAATCAACCAACCGACCAGGATGGATAACTCGCGCCTTCGCAGACCTTCCTGCACATAAACGGCCTCACCGGCGCTTTTTGGATAACGCGCGGAAAGCTCGGCGTACGACAATCCGGTAAAAGCCGCCAATAAGGCGGAAACGACAAACGCCACGGGTGCGAGCATCCCCGCGCTCCCTGCGACTTTGCCGACCAACACGTAAATACCCGCTCCCAGGATCGTGCCGAGCCCGTAAAGGGCAATAAGCGGTAGGGACAGAGAGCGTTTGAGTTTTGTCGTTTTAGGAGGCATATAATTTTATGGGTAACGGGAAACAACAAGATGTCGGCGCTCTCCCTCCTTCCCCGGCAACCCGAATTTCATATTGTAAGTCAATTATATTCGATTCAGCCGTTATGCATAGTCCGATGCGTTTCGGCATCTTAAATCAGGACATAGGCCAACGCTTGCAGGGAAAGCCACGCGTAAATGCCGGCGAGCGCGTCATCCAGCATGATGCCGAGACCTCCCTGAACGCGGTGTTCAAGCGCACGAATGGGAAAGGGTTTCCAGATATCAAACAACCGGAACAGGATAAAACCCAGCACGATCCAGATCCAACCCGGCGGTGCGAGAAACATCGTAATCAAGTAGCCCACAATCTCGTCCCACACGATCGCGGGATGATCTCGTGCACCAAGATCACGTTCCGTGGCGCGACAAAGCCATATACCAAGCACAAACATAAACAGCACATGCTCCGCATACCACAACGCGGGCATATTCTGAATTATTAAATAGAGAGGAATCGCCACGAGGGTACCGATCGTCCCGGGCGCCACCGGCGCGGCGCCGACACCGAATCCCAGGGCGACGAAATGCACCAACCTGTCTCCCGGTCGATATGGCTGTTGCTTAGGATTCATGTTCCATGCGCCTTGGACGCCTCGCGGACATTTCCTGGATTCTATCACCAAAAAATTTCCGCACGTCGTCAATATCGCGCGTCAGCGGCATCGGCGGCAGGCTTGCGAGAAACGTTTTCCCGTAACCCTTGCTCAGGACACGCGGGTCGCACAACACCAACACGCCGCGATCGTTCTCGTCGCGGACCAAGCGCCCCACGCCCTGCTTCAGCGCAAGCACGGCGCTCGGCAATTGATATTCCATAAACGGGTTGCACCCCGCCTCTTCCATGGCCTTGCCGCGCGCCTGCAACACAGGATCATCCGGGGAAGCGAACGGGAGCTTGTCGATGATGACGCACGAGAGCGCCTCACCGCGCACGTCCACCCCCTCCCAGAAACTGCCGGTGCCGAGCAACACGGCATTCCCAATACTGCGAAAACGGTCCAGCAGTTCCGGACGCGGCGCACTCCCCTGCACAAGCAACGGGTATTCAAGGCGCTCCTGTAATAACTCTGTGGCGAGGTTCAGCGCGCGATGGCTGGTAAACAAAACAAAGGCCCGCCCCCGGCTCGCCTGCAGAACCGCCATGACCGCTTCGACCACGAGTTCGGTATATTCCGGCGCGGCGGGCTCCGGAAGTCCGGGAGGGATATAGAGCAAGGCCTGTTCGGCATAATCAAACGGGCTGTCCCACAAGCCCGTATCGGCATCCTCCAACCCCAACTGGGCCTGAAAATGATCAAAACGCTTGTTAACGGCAAGGGTGGCCGAAGTGAAAATCCAGGCTTTCTTGCCGGTTTCCGTATGGCGGCGGAAAGGGGCGGCGATATTAAGCGGGGTCAGGCGCAAGGTGAACGTGCGCGCCGTCGTCTCAAACCAGGAGATATAATCCGGCGGCGGATTCTCGCTGATCATCAACAAACGATCCAGATAATCGGAAGAACGACGGGAACAGTTGGCCAGCCCCTCCCCTTTTCCGGCCGCAGCCTCAAGCGCGGAGGAAAAATCGGCAAGCCGCGCTTTCAGTTCCGCGAGCGCGGCCTTGACCGGCTTTGTGTCCGCCAGCTTTCGCCACGCCGCGCGCTGCGGCTCGACGCCAAAGGCCAGGCGAAAATCGGCGGTGGCCTTTTCCAGTTTACGTGCCGACGGTTGCAGCGCCTCGATGCCGCTGCGTTCCTTCAAGTCCGCGGCGATGGCGTCGCGGCACAGGCCGTACAACTGATGACCGCTCAATGCCGAACCGAAAAAATTCGACGCCACGTCCGGCAACTGGTGCGCCTCATCGAAGACAACTGCTTCCACGCCGGGCAGCAATTGCCCAAAACCCTCTTCGCGCAATGACAGGTCGGCGAAAAACAAATGATGGTTCACCACCAGCACGTCCGCCGCCAGGGCCTCACGCCGCGCGCGACTGACAAAACAATCGTCATAATTCGGACAATTGCCGCCGAGGCAATTGTCCGTCGTCGACGTGACGACCGACCACAACGGGGA
>WGFP01000145.1 GCA_015492195.1 Acidiferrobacterales bacterium | reverse complement strand
GTCTCGGCAATCCGCGCGAGGCCCTTAAGGACCAGGTCGGGAACCTGCTGCACGGGTCGAGTCATTCTCGATGCGACCGTCGCGGCATCTCCGCCCGTCAGAAATACCTGCAAATCATCTCCCAGGGTTTGTTGGTATTCCCGCAAGATGTGTTCAATCGCCCCGACCAAGCCAAAGAGGGTCCCGGCCGCCACGCCGTCGACGGTGGAGCGAGCTAAACAGCTTGTGTCGTTTCCCGCCGTCGTCTCAATCCCGTCCGTCCCCTGTACCAGGCTTATGCGCAAGATTCCCAGCCCCGGAAAGATCACACCGCCCAGAAATTCGCCTTGGGCGGAAAGCGCATCGATGGTGACGGCGGTACCACAGTCCACCACGCATGCGCTCGACGACGTTAGCGCGCGCGTCGCGATCAAGGCGGCCCAGCGATCGGCCCCAAGGCGAGACGGTTCATGGTAACTGTTCTTTACGCCCAACAACTCCCACTGCGCCTTGATGACATGCAGTGGCATGGACCAATGTTTTTTTATCCACTGCTCCAGCTCATGCAGGCGGCGTTTACCGGCGACATTTGCCACAACCACATTTTGAGGTGCCTCCATTCCGCTCCATGCCTGATCAAACACGGTCAACATATCGCGATCAGACAACAAAACCGAATCCGTTTGCCACAAATCCTGCGCGCTGATCGCCCATTTGACGCGCGAGTTTCCAAGATCAATTATCAAATTCATTTAGGCCGGCCTCATGCTGATCTCGCCGGAATGAAACACCTTCTTGACTCCTCCGTCATCACGGATGTGGAGGGCGCCGGTCTCATCTATGCCTTCAACCTCGCCTTGAAACTCGGTGTCCCCCTGAATCAGCCGTACACGCTTGCCGTTGTAAAGATGGCGCCGCTCCCATTCCTCCCTAAAAGCCGCGAGGCCGTTCTTGGAAAATGCTTCGAACATTCTTATGAGATGCGCAATAACAATCGCCGCCAGGTGATTGCGGTCCACGGTTTCACCGGTGATGGACTGCAGATCCACCCAGGGCTGATCAATGCACTCGGCATCGGCCTCACTGATATAGCCGTTCACGCCCACGCCCAGCACCACGAAACAGGGGCCGGCGGCCTCGCCCGTTACATCCACAAGCAGGCCCGCGAGCTTGCGACGTTTCCACAACACGTCGTTCGGCCACTTGAGGGCCGTTTCACGAACGCCGTATTCGTCCAGCGCCCGCGCCACGGCCACACCGGCCGCCAGGCTTAAACCCGAAACCACGGCGGGCCCGCTTTGAAGACGCCAAGCCATCGAGAGCATCAGATTGCTGTAAGGGGTTGCCGCCCAGGAGCGCCCGCGGCGGCCGCGTCCCTGAAGCTGCACTTCCGCCAGGCAAACGGCGTTTTGAATCGGGGGTGCGTTTAGCTTTTCCAGCAGGTAACGGCTGGTCGAATCCACACTTTCCAGAATGTCCAATCCACCCTGAAGGTCAACGCCTTTATCCGAAAGATGACCAAGAATGCGCCTTTTATCCAGCGGTTGTAACGGCGTCGCCAACCGGTAACCCCGTCCCGACACCTTATGAATTTCCAATCCCAGGTCGGACAGGGCCTTGATTCCCTTGCATACTGCGGCGCGGCTGATGCCAAGGGCACGGCCCATGTCCGTGCCGGAGTGGAACCGGCCGTCCTTAAGCAGCTTGACGATTTCGGAACGCGTGGACATGCCCGAGATTCTAACAGGGGGTCGTGGAAACAAAACCATGCCCATAAATAACGATCATTCCTTTATGGATAGCGGCACCTTTCCCGGCATGCCCGGGACTTCCCGCACCAGGCGGGGAACGAGATAACCCGGCAGGCGGGCGTTGAGTCCGGCATGCAACCGTCGTGCGGCGCCTTCGTCCACCTCGAAATGGGCGGCACCCTGGACCCTGTCCAGCAGGTGCAGGTAGTAAGGCAACACCCCGGCGTCAAACAGCGTCTTGCTTAGGGCACAAAGCGCGTCCACATCGTCGTTGACGCCGCGCAGCAGAACGGATTGATTGAGAAGAGTCACGCCGCCTTTTCGCAGGCGGGCGAGTCCCGCCCGCACGGATTCGTCAATTTCGTTCGCATGATTGGCGTGCACCACCACGATGGGCGCCAGGCGCGTGGCCCCGAGCCATGCCAGCAGTGCTTCGTTCACCCGTTCGGGCAAAACGATGGGCAGCCGCGTATGGAGACGCAGGCGCTTGACATGGGGAATCTCCGCCAGGCTTTCCGCCAACGCGGCAAGGCGCGGATCAGAAAGAACCAATGGATCTCCCCCACTCAGAATAACCTCGTCAATCGAATCGTCGGCGGCAATGTAATCAAGCGTCTCGCGCCAATGATTTGCCGAAGGGTTCGCGTCCTGGTAGGGGAAGTGGCGCCGGAAGCAGTAGCGACAATGAACGGCGCAGGCCCCGGTAACCGTGAGCAGCACGCGTCCCTGGTATTTATGCAGCACGCCGGGGGTGACCATCGCGGCGCGATCTCCAACCGGGTCTTGATTAAACCCCTCCGCGGCAAGACACTCCTCCCCCAGCGGCAGAACCTGTCGCAAGAGGGGATCCTGCGGATCTCGGGGGCGCATGCGTGCGACAAATCCCCGCGGCACCCTTAATCCGAAAAGCCGCGCCGCGGCCTGAGCGGCGGGCAAATTCTCCATGCCCAATCCCAGCGCCGCCAGCAATTCAGCGGGATCGGTGATGGCCCGGGACAATTCCCGCTGCCAGGTCGGCATCTGCCTTAACGCGTAGGTTCCAGGTATCATAGCGCGCTCGATTTTTTAAATTATCATGAAATCAGGTGTGAAATGGCTACTTACAATACCAATGAATTCAAAGCCGGTCTCAAGGTCATGCTGGACGGGGATCCGTGTACCATCATTGAAAATCAGTTCGTGAAGCCGGGCAAGGGCCAGGCGTTCAATCGCGTTAAAATCCGCAATCTCAGGACCGGCCGCGTTATCGAACGCACTTTTAAATCCGGCGACAGCATGGAGGCGGCCGACGTCATCGACACCGAAATGCAATATTTATACAACGACGGCGAGTTCTGGCACTTCATGCAGCCGGAAACTTATGAACAGGTTGCCGCCGATAAAAACGCCGTCGCGGAGACTGCCAAGTGGCTGAAGGAACAAGATATCTGTGTTGTGACCCTCTGGAACGGCGTGCCGTTGACGGTGGAGCCGCCGCAGATCGTGACGCTCAAAGTGACTGAAACCGACCCCGGGGTCCGCGGCGACACCAGCGGGGGGGGCGGCAAACCGGCAACCCTGGAAACCGGCGCGGTGGTACGGGTACCGCTTTTCGTGCAAACCGGCGAAACCATAAAAGTGAACACCCGCACCGGCGAATATATCTCCCGCGCTTAAATAGCTACAAGTTACAAGTAGCAATTAATATTCCAAGTCTAAGTGACTCTTGCAATCCCCTGTTAATCACTCGGAACTTGATACTTGAAACTTGATACTCATTCTGACTGGCGGCCCGCGACAAGCCTTGAGGTATTAAAACGCCGCGCCCGCATGTTGGCGCGCATCCGCGGATTCTTCGCACGGCGCAACGTGCTCGAAGTCGAGACCCCCATACTTTCGCCGACGGCCGCCACCGACCCCCACCTGCAAAGTTTCGCCACCCGCTACACCGGCCCCGGCAAACCGGATGGGTGCATGTTCTACTTGCAAACCTCTCCTGAATTTCCCATGAAGCGCCTCCTGGCCAGCGGCAGTGGATCCATCTATCAGATATGCAAGGCGTTCCGCAACGGCGAGGCCGGGCGTTTGCACAATCCTGAATTCACGCTGCTTGAATGGTACCGGGTCGGCTTTGATCATCACCGGCTTATGGACGAAACGGCTGAACTGGTAACGGAAGTGCTTGAAGGACAATTCCGCTTGGGGCCGGTGGAAAAACTCAGTTACCGTGAGGCATTTCTGCGTTATTGCGGGCTGGATCCGCATACCGCGGGGACGGATGAGTTTGCGGCTTGCGCCCGGGAACGGGGAATTCGCGTAGACGGCCTGTCACGGGGCACTTTGGATTCCTGGCGCGACCTGTTGTTGACGCACGTAATCCAGCCGCAACTGGGAAAGGGCCGGCTTACGTTTCTTTACGACTATCCCGCGTCACAGGCGGCATTGGCGCGGGTCCGCCCCGGTAATCCGCCGGTCGCCGAGCGTTTCGAGCTTTATTTGGAAGGCGCCGAACTCGCCAACGGTTTCCATGAGTTGGATAACGCCGGCGAACAGCATCGACGCTTTGAGAGGGATCTGGCAAGACGTAAACATATCGGTTTGCCCGGCGTTCCGCCTGATGGCTCCCTGTTGGCGGCGCTGGAACATGGTCTGCCCGCGTGTGCCGGCGTTGCCCTCGGCGTTGACCGGCTTGTCATGCTGGCGACAGGGGGCGCCTCACTTGCGGAAGCCATGGCCTTTCCGATTGACCGCGCGTAAGTCCGTTGCGGTCACGTCGTTTAGGCCCGCAGCCAGAAAGTGACGGGGCCGTCGTTGGTCAATGTCACTTTCATGTGCGCCCCGAATTGTCCGCTCGCCACGTCTCCATGCCCGGCACGCGCTTGTTCCACCAAATACGCAAACAACCGCTCGCCTTTTTCGGGCTCCGCCGCCGGAGTAAAGCTGGCGCGCATCCCCTTGCGGGTATCGGCGGCCAATGTGAACTGCGGGACCAATAATAATCCACCGCCGGTATCCCGGAGACTTAAGTTCATTTTTCCAGTCGCATCCGGAAATATCCGATAACCCATCAAACGCTCCAGCAATCGTCTAGCCTTCTGCTCATTGTCCTCGCGTTCCACGCCGACAAACACCAGTATGCCTGCGCCAATTTCGCCGATGGTTTTCTCATTCACCACCACCCGGGCGGAGCTTACGCGTTGTATGAGACCGATCATAAGACGTCAGCGGGATTTACACCCTTCCACTCTAATTTCTGTACGAAAAATCGTACACCATTCATACCCGGCGATAAAAACTTAAAAGCCGGCCTTGCCGCCGCTTATATTGCGGCCATGCGATAAACCTGTCGGGGAATGGAAAGATTTTCTTGGTTGCAGATTAAGCGGCCTGGCCGCTCTGCCAAGCGGCTAACTTCCGGAGCAGGCGCGATTCAAGGCGGTTACGGGCGAGACGCTCCCCGTGCCAGAGGGAGATGCTTCGAGAGATACCGCCGACGGGAGCCTGACTTCCATGGCAATCGGCAAATGATCGGATATAGGGTGGTTGAGGACGTCGATACTGACCACCTCGAGGGTGGAGGAGACGAGAATATGGTCGATGTTACGGCGTGGCGCCCAGCTCGGAAACGTATGTAAGCCATGGATCGGTTCGCTCAGTTGGGTGCGACGTAACAACCAATCGATTTCTTCGCTCTCGGAACAACAATTCATATCACCCATCAGAATGACGTGGCGGTAGTCTTTTACAATCTCGCTGATACAGCCAAGCTGATTAAGGCGCGCGCGCCGACTGAGCGCGAGATGCAGGATCATTAAAAGCAGCGAGTCTTCTCCATTGCCAAAACGCAGGATCAACGCGCCTCGGCCCGGTATCACGCCGGGCAGTTTAACTTCGGTAACTTCATCCGGACGAAAACGGCTGAGCAAACCAAGGCTGTGCTGGGCGAATCTGCCCAGATTACGGTTGGTTTGGTCGTACCAGTAAGGGAAACCTGCCTGCCGGGCCAAATATTTCGTCTGGTTGATAAAACCGCTACGGAGGCTTCCCCCATCCACTTCCTGCAAACCCACAATGTCAAAATCACCGGCAAGGTCGGCAATGCGGTCAAGGTTGTCCAGCCTTTGTGGATACGGCAGCACATGTTTCCAACTGTGAGTCAGGTAGTGGCGATACTTGCTGGTGGCAATTCCTGTTTGAATGTTGTAGCTCAGCAGCTTTACTCGCCGAGACTCAGCCGCGGCGGATTGCCGTGACTCTTGCCACAAATTTGACCCAATGCGGTATGCCGGTGTACTCAAGGGATTATATGACCAGATGTGAAGGTTGATTAAAGTATGTTGTTACAAACCTCACCGATTAAACCTAGCCTATATTATGCCAGACGCAAGCCTTCATTTGCCGCTCACATCACAACATACCTAATTAATCATTCTTAAACAGCCCATTAGGTTGGGGGTGGCTTCCCGATAATCGAAATAATTGAACCGATGAACGATCTGCGGCCGATTTTCTAAATCCGGCATGTGCCGGCAGAACAGGGGCGGAAACTTACAAATTCGACAATAAAAAACCCGCAAGGTTCCCCTGCGGGAACGTTAGAAATAAGCCTGGCGGTTTCGGCCTGCGACCGCCATGGATGGCGGGAGGTAGAATCGCGTCTGGAACAGCGATCGAGCACAGGGACGTGCGGAGCAACGTCCTACGACGCACAGGGACGTGCTAGTGCCGCGGGTACAGGGATGTACAGGAGCGGCCTTTCATATTAAGCGGACGAAGTCCATGGATGGACAAGTGTCGCGTGAGCACAGGGATGTGCGGAGCGACCACTGCCCATAAGGAATGACGTGAACATAAAAAAGCCCCGTACCCTCTAGGGTACGGGGCTTTGAATAAAAGCCTGGCGGTGTCCTACTTTCACATGGGGAAACCCCACACTATCATCGGCGCTGAGCAGTTTCACTTCCGAGTTCGGAATGGGATCGGGTGGTTCCCGCTCGCTATGGCCACCAGGCAAACCGTTATCGCCTCCGGCGAGCTTCAAGTTGCATGTTTAAAGTAACAAGGGACTCAAACTTCAACGCCTTTTCTTGCTACTTGCCACTTGTTACTTGCTACTGTCACCGAAAGGCCAAAACTGGAAAGTATGTAAGGCGTTTGGATTGTTGCATACATACCCAAACATTTTGGGTGTTATATGGTCAAGCCTCACGGGCAATTAGTACTGGTTAGCTTCATGCATTGCTGCACTTCCACACCCAGCCTATCAACGTCGTCGTCTCCGACGGCCCTTCAGGGGGGTCGAACCCCCGGGGAGATCTCATCTTGAGGTGGGCTTCCCGCTTAGATGCTTTCAGCGGTTATCCCGTCCGTACATAGCTACCCGGCAGTGCCATTGGCATGACAACCGGAACACCAGAGGTACGTCCACTCCGGTCC
>WGFP01000144.1 GCA_015492195.1 Acidiferrobacterales bacterium | reverse complement strand
CGATTGAAGACGTGATCGAGCCGTTCCTGATCCAGCAAGGTTTTCTCATGCGCACCCCCCGTGGACGCATGGCCACGCGTAACGCCTGGCGGCATTTCGGTCTGCGCGTGCCGGAACAAGTGCAACGCGATATCTTTGAAGACAAATAATCTCAATGCGGTTTTTTTGCGTTTACTTTCGTCAGGCGAAAACCGGCCTGTGTCCGGTTGTAATGCATGAGTTCAGTATTTTCGGTCCCGATTCGCGTTTATTATGAGGACACGGATGCCGGCGGCGTGGTGTATTACGCCAACTATCTCAAGTTTATGGAGCGGGCGCGTACCGAGTGGCTGCGCGCGCTCGGGTTTGAGCAGGATGAACTTTCACGCAGCATCGGAGTCGTATTCGCCGTGCGTTCGATCAAGATTGAGTTTTTAAGGCCCGCCCGTTTCAACGATCTGTTGCAGGCAACGGTGGCCGTTAGTCAACGCGGGAGCGCGAGCCTGACGTTCAAGCAGCAAATTCAGCGCGATACCGAAACGCTCTGCCGGGGCGAGATTAAGGTGGCCTGTCTGGATGCGGCAAGCTTCACGCCCAAACCGCTGCCTGACGAAATCAATGCACGCATGGATGCGGAGGGCGTATCGTGAGCGTTGTGGCTTCCCCTGACGGGATCGCGCTGTTTACCCTGATCAAGAACGCCAGCCTGCCCGTTCAGCTTGTCATGCTTTTGCTGGTGATCGCCTCTTTTGTTTCGTGGACCATGATTTTCCGTAAATGGTTTGCGCTCAAGTGGGCCAATTTCGCGGCGAGCCGCTTCGAGCAGAAGTTCTGGTCCGGCGCCAACCTGAATCAGATGTATACCGAGCTGACGCGCAAGCGGGCGACGCCCACCGGCATGGCGAGCGTGTTTCTCGAAGGGTTCAGGGAGTTTAAGCGTCTCAGCCAGCAGTCGAATATCGAGCCCATGGATATACTCGAAGGCGTACAGCGCGCCATGCGCGTGGCGCTCACGCGCGAGATCGATTATCTGGAAATGCATCTTTCGTTTCTGGCGACGGTGGGCTCCACCAGCCCGTACGTCGGTTTGTTGGGCACCGTCTGGGGCATCATGAACTCGTTTCGTGCGCTCGGAACCGTGCAGCAGGCCACGATCGCGCACGTGGCGCCGGGGATCGCCGAGGCGCTGATCGCCACCGCCATCGGGCTGTTCGCCGCCATTCCGGCGGTCATCGCCTATAACCGTTATTCCAACAACGTGGAAAGGCTCGTGACCCGTTACGAAATTTTCATGGAGGAATTCGCAAGCATCTTGCAGCGTAAGGCGTTCGCCTCCAAGGCCTGAAGATGGAAGCCTACCGCAAGCGCAAAAAAAAGCTGATGAGCGAGATCAACGTGGTGCCGTACATCGACGTGATGCTGGTGCTGCTCGTGATTTTCATGATCACCGCCCCGTTGTTGACCCAGGGCGTCAAGGTGGATCTGCCGCAGGCGGCCGCCAAGGCGGTGAAGGCGCAGGATCGCGAGATCCTGGTGGTGACGGTGGACCGGGAAGGGCGCTATTTTCTGGATGACCGCCGCATCAGCCCGAAGGAGCTCTCAAGGAAGGTGGCGGCGATTCTGCGATTGCGACCGAAAACCCCGGTGCTGATCCGCGGGGATCGCGACGTGGGGTACGGCAAGGTGGTCCAGGCGATGACGCTGTTACAGAAGGCGGGCGCGCCGAGCGTCGGCCTCATTACCGAAGCGCCGGCCAGAAAGTAGCGTGATACGAGGCAGGAAGGTTTCCGGAAGAGAAAGGCGAGGCAGAACACCCGGCCGACTCAGGGCCATCGTGTATGCCGTGTTGGTGCATGTGGCGGTTATCGCTGTTTTGGTGGTCGGTTATCGCTGGTCGTCGCAGCCCGATGTCGCGCCGGTCAAGGTTATTCAGGCGGTCGCGGTTGACAAGCAGCCGGCGCGCAAGACCAATGAACAAAGGAAACGTAAACAGGCCGATGAAAAAAAGCGCCGGCAGCAACAACAGCAGGCCAAGCTAAAGAAAAAACAGGAGCAGGAAGCGGAACGGCAACGCCGACTTAAGGAGATAGAAAGAAAAAAACAGGCCGAGGCAAAACGCAAACGTCTGGCCGAAGCGAAAAGAAAGAAAGAACGGGAACGGCGGCAAAAGCTTGCCGAGCAGTCTCTGAAAGAACAGCTCGCCGCGGAGGAGAAGCAGCGGCAGGAGGCGGCGCGCGCAGCGCGGGCGCTGGCCGAGGCCGACAAGTACAAAGCCCTGATCCGCCAGAAGGTCAGCCGTAATTGGAATCGGCCGCCGGGCACGGCCAAAGGCCTGCAATGTACCGTGCGGGTGAAATTGGTGCCGGGCGGTGAGGTGCTGCAGGCGACGGTGGTGCGTTCCAGTGGCGTCCCCCTGTTCGACCGCTCGGTGGAAAATGCGGTATATAAGGCCTCGCCTTTGCCGATACCGTCGGACCCGGAGTTGTTTGATTATTTTCGTGAAATCGAGTTTCAGTTTAAGCCGGAGGAATAGGAAGCAGCAACAATGATGCGATACCTGCTGAAAATGATGATCGCCGTCTCCATCGTGCTGTCGCCCGTGGGGGCGGGGGCGGTATTGACGATTGAAATCACGCAGGGAGCCGACACCGGTCTTCCCATTGCCATCGTGCCGTTCAAGTGGGAAGGGGCCGGCAAACCGCCGCACGTGGTTTCCGACATCGTGGAGGCGGATCTGACGCGCAGTGGGCGGTTCTTAAGCCTGCCGCGAGAGGACTTTGTTTCCACGCCCCACGAAGATAAGGAGGTTGTTTTCAAAGACTGGCGGATACTCAAGGCGGAGGCGCTGGTGATCGGAGGCGTGCGTCAGGTTGCCAAGGGGCGGTTCCAGGTGCAATTCCGGTTGTATGACGTTTTCAAGCAGACCCAACTCGCCGGTTATCGCTATACGGTCAACGCGGACATGTTGCGCACGGTGGCGCACCAGATCAGCGACGTCATCTATGAGAAGCTGACGGGCGAGCCGGGTGCATTTAATACCCGTATCGCCTACATCACCCGGGAAGATATACGTCCGGGCGGTGTGAGCTATAAGTTGCAAGTAGCCGATTCCGACGGCTACGGCCCGCAGACCATCGTACGCTCGGCCGAGCCGTTGTTATCGCCGGCGTGGTCACCGGACGGCAGGCGCCTGGCGTATGTTTCATTCGAGGACAAACGCGCCAAGATCTACGTACAAAATGTCGCGGACGGCAAGCGCGAACTGATCGCGCAGTTTAAGGGCATTAACGGCGCGCCGGCGTGGTCGCCGGACGGCAGGCGCCTGGCCATGACCCTGTCCAAGGCGGGTAACGCGGAAATTTACGCGCTGGATATTGCCACCCGGCGGCTCCGGCGCCTGACCCGTAACTTTGCGATCGACACCGAACCGGCGTGGTCGCCGGATGGGCGCTGGATCGTTTTTACCTCGGATCGCGCCGGTCGACCGCAGATCTACCGCATGAACGCCGCGGGCGGAGAAGTGGAGCGCCTGACTTTTGAGGGGGATTACAATGCGCGTGCCT
>WGFP01000143.1 GCA_015492195.1 Acidiferrobacterales bacterium | reverse complement strand
TACTATCACTGGCACGTGGACGGCGGCCCGGGTGTCTTTAGCCAGAGACAGCTCGTCGCTATCTGGTATCTGAATGACGTCGAAGGGCCCGGCGGGGAGACCGAATTCCTGTTTCAGGAAGT
Source organism: Acidiferrobacterales bacterium (assembly GCA_015492195.1). Classification (GTDB taxonomy): domain Bacteria; phylum Pseudomonadota; class Gammaproteobacteria; order Acidiferrobacterales; family Sulfurifustaceae; genus S146-88. The sequence continues at coordinate 18,019 of WGFP01000143.1, read as the reverse complement.
AAAAATCAAACCGGTCGAAGGCAAACTGGTATTGTTTCCGCCCTTTTGGACCCATGATCACCGCGGCGTCACGCTTGAGAAGGGCGTCAAGTACATTGCCACGACATGGATCTGCTTCGCGTGATTTATATAAAGCGGGGTTCCGCCTCCATAATACGCGGGAGCGGTCTCAGCTTAACCCAAGGGCGGAAAAGCGGACAGGGTTTTCATGACCCGTAGACGCCGCCGAGCATCGCAGCAAGAATCAGGGGAAAGCGAGCCTCCTGTTCGAGCCCGAGGTGCGTTTTGTGCGCCCGGCGAGTTAGGCGAGCGCTGATTCTTGCGAGAAGCGCAGGGGACCCGACCACTAAGGTTTTAGTGGTCGGGCAAGTCTCCGGGGTGTCCTTTCTTTTGGTGACTTTTCTTTGGACAAGCAAAGAAAAGTCACCTGCCGCCGGTCAGCCACCGGCAATTACAGATCGCGGCCGAAGGCCGCTCCACCGAGATGCTTGCGATTGCCATACTGATACTCATCTGTGTTCTCACCTATTCCTTCGAGATAATCTTCGGCCTGGCCGGTACGATCCTAATGCTGCCCGTCCTGAGCTTTTTCTTCGGCACTAAAACCTTGGTCATCTATTCCATTCTCCCCCAAATACTCGTCGGCGCCATTGGTCTTGCACGTTCGCCGAGAACCGTGAGACTCGACTACCTGGCAGGCATGCTCGCGTTTGCGACGATAGGGGCCGTGGCGGGATTGTATCTTTTCTACTCCCTGTCTGTGACGGTATTCCAGATCCTGCTGGCATCCGTCATCACCCTGTTCGGGATTTACCTGGTTATGGCGCCGGACCGTCTACGGTTGAACGCGGCAACCCAGCGGCTGCTCGACACCCTTGCCGGAGCGTCCCAGGCCTTGTTCGGCATCAGCGGTCCGATCGCAATGACGCGTTTAATGGGAACATTCAAAGAAAAAACCATGGTGCGCAATTATGCGCTGGCGTTTTTTCTGTCACTGAATATCTTCCGGGGAGCGGGATACCTTTTCCACGGCGCCATCACGCCGGAGATCGGGCGCATGATGCTTATCTCGGCCCCGTTCCTGCTGGCGGCGCTCTGGTTCAGTAACCGCCTGCACTTTAAGGTCAATGAAAACCTTTTCCGACGGGTGGTGTCATGGATCATTCTAATCGGCGGTATTTCACTTTTTTATCACTGAGACTGCCATATAATCATAGAAGACGAATTTCATTATCTGGTCATTAACGATACAGAGAACATTTATAGGGTCCAGCCGGTCATGTTGCTTCGCATCCCCTCTGTCCTGACTCCGGATCAGCTAAACGGCGTCCGGAAGATACTCGGCAACGCCAATTTCGCGGACGGCAAATTGTCCGCGGGGGCGGCGGCCGTGCGGGTAAAGAATAACGAGGAACTGGACAAGGACGCGAAAGAATTGGAGCAGCTTAACAACCTGGTCATGGGCAGCCTGGTGCAGCATCCGGTCTATCGCAGCGGCGCCCTTCCCCTGCGCGTCGCCGCGCCGTATTACGCGCGTTATACGCCGGGCATGGCCTACGGCGATCACGTGGACGATCCCGTCATGGGGGCCGAGGGCATGTTGTACCGCTCGGACATTGCGATCACCATCTTTCTCAGCGGCCCGGAAGATTACGACGGCGGGGAGCTGGTCATCCGCACCACCTTCGGCAGCCATGAAATCAAATACGCCGCGGGAGACGCCGTCATGTATCCGGCATCCAGCCTGCATCATGTCAATCCGGTGACACGCGGTGAGCGTCTCGTGGCGGTCACCTGGGTCCAGAGCCTGGTGCGCGACCCTGCCAGGCGCGAGTTGCTTCACGAACTCAACCTGGTGAGGGAAAAACTCCTGAAAGACGCGCCCGAGGCCGAAGAAACCGCCAGGGTTAACAAAGCCTATGTCAACCTGGTCCGCATGTGGGGTGAGATATAGAGGGCGTAAGCAATCTGAAAAGCAGGAATGTGATGAAGCCGAAGATCTTCAAAACGAACGACGAATGGAAGCGGCTGTTGACGCCTGAGCAATACCGGGTCACGCGGCAAAAAGGCACGGAGCGAGCCTTTACGGGCGAATACCACGACTGCAAGGAAGAAGGCGTCTATCAATGCGTGTGTTGCGGCGCGGACTTATTCAGCTCCGACACCAAATTCGATTCCGGGACCGGCTGGCCGAGCTTTACCGCACCCATTGTGCCGGAAAATATTGCAACTGAAGAAGATAACAGCCTCTTCATGCGACGAACCGAGGTGTTGTGCAGTCAGTGCGACGCCCATCTCGGGCACGTTTTCGACGACGGCCCGGAGCCGACCGGTCAACGCTACTGCATCAATTCCGCTTCCTTACATTTGGCAAAAAAGAAATAGGCGTCACTCAAGAAATACAAGCGCAGCACGACAGTGAATGGCTGCTTACTTCCGTTACTCATGCAGGAGTTCGGTCCAAAACTCGCTGTCCCATTTGTAATCCACGTAACGCAACAACCGCGCACACGCATTATAAACGAGAGACATAACGGCCCATGCAAGGATACCGGCAAGACTGATCATGTTGAACAGAGCAACACGGTCACCCAAGACCCAAAGCAGTAATTCATAATTTTCTTGAGTCAAAGTCTTTCCCTCCGTTAATGTTTTCTATGTGAACAAAATTCCTTATTTATATTTATTTTATTTATTATGCCTTATCAGAAAACCAACACCAACATTTTCCAGGTTCGCCGGCGCTATACCGCCTGACACGGTATGGGAATATACTTAAATGTGCCATTTCCGCATACTGCTGAAACGGGAAGCACAAGGAGGCCAAAAATGAAACTAAATGTAAAGGCTTTGGCGTTGTCATTCGGACTGGTCTGGGGGCTTGGCCTTTTCATTCTCACTTGGTGGATCATCGCCTTTGACGGCGCCACCGGCGAAGTGACCTTGATTGGGCGCGTTTACCGGGGATACAACATAAGTCCGATGGGCAGTGTTATAGGTATGCTATGGGGATTCATTGATGGATTGATCGGCGGTGCGATATTCGCCTGGCTTTATAATTTGATCGCTTCTCGGATGCCGGACAGATGAGTGATATAGCCGCATCAGCCTGCTGCCGCGAGGGTACACCGAGAGAAGCATTGATTATCCTGTTGCCACCGGCCTTCGGTGATCGGTAATCCACTCGCTCCACGAGCCGGCGTAAAGTTTCGCCCCATGCAACCCCGCGTGTTCCATCGCCAGTATGTTATGGCACGCGGTCACGCCGGAGCCGCACATCTGCAACGCCCCATCTGAAGGCGTGTCCCCCAAGACAGAAGCGTACAGGCGATGCAATTTATCCGGCGGTAGAAACTCGCCGCTGAAATTCAGATTTTCTTCGTAGGGAATATTCACCGCGCCGGGAATGTGTCCGGCGACTTTATCCAGCGGTTCCACTTCGCCGGTGAAGCGTTCTTCAGCGCGCGCGTCTATCACCAAACCGCCGCCGCCCTCCTCCACCACTTTCTCAACAAACGGCGTGTCCACCCACAGTTCATTATTAACGGTAGGGTGAAACTGGGTCGGCAAGATTCCAGGGGCTTCCGTCGTCAGCGGATGCCCTTCGCGCTGCCACTTGGGCAAACCGCCGTCAAGCAATGCCACGTTCTCGTGACCCAGCCAACGCAACAGCCACCATAACCGTCCGGCGATGGCGCCGAAACTGTCGTCGTACACCACCACCTGTTTGGTTTTATCCACGCCCCATTGCCCTAACTTTTCCGCCAACGTATTTGGATACGGCAACGGATGGCGCCCGCTCGTAGGCGTAACGGACGAGGATAAATCCTCATCGAGGTGGGCGTAACGCGCGCCGGGAATATGACCGGCATCGTACGCACGCCTGCCGGCAGAGGGATCGGTGAGCGCAAACCGGCAGTCAAAAATAACCCACTGCGGATCTTCGAGATGTCCCGCAAGGCTTTGTGTATCGACGAGGGTAGTAAACGCCATGAGTCACAAGTAGCAAGTTAAGTAGCAAGTAAACAAGCGTTCTTTACCCTGCTGCTCGCTACTTGTAACTTGATACTGTATTTCTAATACCCCCCCTTTCTCATGCTTTCCGGCAGACCGGCGATCTTGCCCGCCTGCTTGGAGGGATTCCCCGGAAACAGGTCGAACAGCATCTTGTTGTCGACCTTCTTGTCCGGCCATTTTTGCTGCATGGCCTTCATGATCTGCCGGTTATTCGGCAAGGCGCCGTTGTTATTAAAATACTGATCGCGCAGAAATTCCATGACGTCCCAGTGATCCCGGCTCAGCGTGATTCCTTCCTGTTGTGCAATCACTTCGGCGACGGACTTGTCCCAATCCTCTTGGTTAACCAGATAACCGGTGTCTGTTGTTTCAATTGTTTTTCCGTTTACCTCATATGCCATTGATTTCCCCCATTATTGATTTGTTGCAGTCCAGCTAAAAAATTAAAGTATGCGGATTACTCCGATTTTTGTTTTACCTCATTGATATCTTTATGCGGAATGAACAGCCCACATCCCAGCAGCCGCAACGGGCCCAAGCCCCGCTGTTGCAATGTGATGGATTCCTGGATCCCCAGATTTGCCAACATCAGGCTGCGCGTACGGACGGGTCTCTGCGGCGTGCTAATGATCTTCTCCATGCCGCACAACATCTTCGTGGGCCGAATCCCCATGGCCTTCAGCCGTGCCAACATCGTTTCGAGAAAGGCGCTTTCATCAGCGGCCTCATCCGCCACGACATAACGCGAGAACAAGGTCGTGATCGTGCTCAACGGCCGGATGACCGCTGATTCAACCTGCATGGTATTGCCGGCGATCTCCAGCGTCTTGCCGCACAAGCATTGGGCATCCTGAACTCGACGCCTCGGAAGCCGCAACACCAGCTTGGTTCGGTGCGATAGATATAAGAGATCATCCGGATTTTCCGGACGCATCCAGCCGTTGCCGGAATCGGCCACGTGGATGGGATGCACTCCCGCGCCCTCCTCGTTCTGCAGCCACGGCAAGGACTGTTGCAGCGCCGTCAAAAGCGCGTGAGCGTGATCCACCGGGAGACTACGGCAGACAATGCTGAACGTCACGTCCACCACGTCGTCCGGAACGACGTACCGTTTCTCGTCTTTTTCCTCTTCCCAGTACATAACCGACAAATTGAATAAACAGGATTAACAGGACTTACAGGATAATCCCCGGACAGTTTCGGTTTTAATCTTGCTAATCCTATCCATTCCGGCTTTCAGTTCACCGGAAGTTTCTGTTGTAACGTCTCCCGGTCAATCCACCAGGTATCCTGCACCAGCACGTCGATCACATTCCGCAGGCGGGGCAAAAACAAGGCCGGGTCGTGCAACTCTAACTTCTTAAACCATTCATCGAAGCCCGCCTGGTCGAGGACATCGCCCTGGCGACGGGCCACCGTGGCCAGCATTTGATTGGTATAAAACAACAGGTTCTCCCGCTCCTTACCCTCGGGGGCGCGCAACTCCACAATATAATGCGCCACGGCCGCGGCCACGGCGGCGCCTTGGGAATCCGGCGGCGTATCATCGATCACATGTTGCAACATGGCAACCGTGAGTTCAGGATCGACCGGGTAGGTCACCGCCAGCCAGATCCCCTGGCCCAAGGCGGCCAGCGATTCCGGCTGGTCGGCGACAAACATGATGTCACAGGCCTGCACTGCCCCTTCCCAGGATTCGGCGGCGGCGTAAATATCAAACGCTTCACGTGCGGCATCCCAGGCGTCTTGCATCTCTTCCAATCGGATCAACACACGCCCAATCTCAAGCAGGATATCCGCGCGGTCCACCGCTGCATGGCCGGCGGGCAACTCGATTAATTGCCGTTTCAGATCTTCCACGCGGATCTCCAGCAGGCGCGAAGACTCCTGGACGTCCTCGCTGCCGTCCATATCCATCAGCATCGTATCTTCTTTCAGATATTTCATTGTAATCCCTAAAATTAGCCGCAGAGAACGCAGAGTGAAAATCCGTTTTTCAATCGCCTCTCGATGGCCTTTGCGGCAAAGACTACTTCGTAACCGAATGAACGCCGACAAATGCGCCTTCCAGTCTGTCTTCCCAATTCCCGGGCGTATCGGGATAAGGCGGTTTGACGTCGATTCTAAAAAACGTTTCCGTCTGCGCACGCTGCGCCACCACCTCCAGCAACCGCTCGAAGGTCTCAATGTCGTGGTGCTGCAACAGTATTTCGCTCAGATAAAGCATGTTCGTCCCGTCCTAAAAGCTCACCCATATTCGTGCCGGCGATGCGGTCATAATAACGCGCCCGATAAATCAGTCTAGATATACCCCTGTCCGGATCATCCCTAAATTCCGTGCGGTTATGCAGGACATTGTTGCACAGCAGCCCTTGGCCGGATTCCAGGCGATGTCTAAATATGTATGGCATATCGCCCGCAAGCAGATCCTCCAGAAAACGCACGGCCTCCCGGGTAAGCGGGTCCGGCTTCCATTCGATGCTGCGCGTGCGCGCGGTATAGCGCATGTGCAGATTGCCGCCGACGGAATCAACGGAGAAAACGGGGCCGGTCTGTGCCGGACGCGTTTCTACGCCTTCCTCTGTATTGGCCGGGATCGTCAGGGCATCCGGCGCCATCAGCGCCCGGATATACGCGGGGTCGGCGTCGCGTAACTTGATATAGACAATTTCATGATCCAAGAAGGCGTTTTCTCCGCCTTGAGCGGCGGGCATGACACAGTGCAACACAAATGCGCGAATACGGCGCGCCGGCGGATTGTAGTAACCGTCGGTGTGCCACAACAGCCGTTTGTTGGAGTACGGGATATACCCCCGTTGTAATTTCCCCGGCACCACGTGCAAGGAAGTAATGCCGTCGTCATCGGCAAGCATGTTGCTGTCCAACCGGCGCAGACTGAACTGCGCGCCCAATTTGCGCGGGATGGCCTTGCCTGTATCCGACTGCCGGGCTTTGGCCGTGTTATCCGAGCGCCCGACATAGATCACCATATTGGTCTTGCCGCAGACACGCAGCAACTCTTGCGCCTCGGCCTTGGTCGGCGCGCGGGGATCTTTGACTTCCACCATCAACGCCTCGGCCCGTGTCGGATAGGCGTTGAGTTTCCAATCGCGCCAGCGCCGGTAGGCAGAGTCGTCTTCCAGTGAAAAGGGGTTGTTGATCGGCATCTATAGGACGAAAATCACCAAGGTTTCTTTACAAGTCTATCAAACCGGTTGCTCCCGCGGTCATCATACTCCACGGCTGAGACATGGGCTGATTCGGTGCGTCTGAATTGACTTTAATCAAAGATAGAAAACAGGGGTATTCGATAAAATTATCTTGCCTGTAAGGCCTTAATTTTTCAGCTTCCGATAAACCGGGGCGGGGGGATCGGCCCAATAAGGAAATGGCTATATAACTTATTGATATTACAAATATTTATCTGTATACTGCGTCAATCTGATAATTTAGCCAATAAATTGGAGATATTACTTTAGGGATAGAAAGGCCTTTTCTATTCATCTCCAATGAAGGTTTTTCTGGCATCAATAATCCGACTAGACTGACGCTAGGCAGCAGCAATAGATATTGTCTGCCTTCGATGAAGACAAGGCAATTTAACCGGTCTTTCGTACGCACAGGAGGTAATCAAATGGCCCAGGACAAACCGAAAAATCCTGAAAAGCACTCCACGTTCATCCCTAAAGAAAAGAAATCCACCAAGCCGTTCCATGATACACCCATGCTCGACCAGCTGGAGAGCGGTCCATGGCCGAGTTTTGTGACGGGCCTGAAGCGCCTGGCGCACAACAACAACATGATGGTGGACCTCATGGGCCAACTGGAACATTCTTACAAAACTCGTCTAGGTTACTGGAAAGGCGGTACGGTCAGTGTATTCGGCTATGGCGGCGGAATTATCCCGCGCTTCTCCGAGGTCGCCGAGATGTTTCCCGAATCCAAAGAATTTCACACCCTGCGCGTACAACCCCCCGCCGGTAACCATTACACCACTAACATGTTGCGCCAACTCTCCAAGTCCTGGGAGAAATATGGTTCAGGCCTGATCGCCTTCCACGGCCAGACCGGCAACATCATGTTCATCGGCACCACCACCGAGAACACCCAGCACTTCTTCGACGAAATCAACGAATACGGCTTCGACCTGGGCGGTGCCGGCCCGTGTGTACGCACTGCGATGTCCTGCGTGGGATCGGCGCGTTGTGAACAATCCAACTGCAACGAGCAAAAGATCCACCGTACGCTGGTGAACAACTTCATTGACGACATGCATCGCCCCGCCCTTCCCTACAAGTTTAAATTCAAGGTGTCGGGTTGCCCCAACGACTGCATGAATTCCATCCAACGCTCCGACTTTGCGGTGATCGGCACCTGGCGCGACGACATGCAGGTTGATCAGAAAGAGGTCAAGGCATTTATCAAGAGCAAAGGACGCAAGTATGTCATCGACAACGTGATCAGCCGCTGTCCGACCAATGCCCTGTCGTTGAGCGACGACGACACCCTGAACGTCGACAACCGCAATTGCGTGCGCTGCATGCACTGCATCAACGTCATGACCAAGGCACTGGCACCGGGTAAGGACAAAGGCGTCAGCATCCTGATCGGCGGTAAGCGCACCCTCAAGATCGGTGACACCTTCGGAACCGTGATCGTGCCGTTCATGAAGCTCGAGACCGACGAGGATTACGAAAAGATCAAGGAAATCGCCTCCAATACAATTGATTTCTGGGCGGAGAACGGCCTGGAGCATGAGCGCTGCGGTGAAATGATCGAGCGCATCGGGCTGGTGAACTTCCTTGAAGGCATCGGCATCGAGGTTGATCCCCATATGATCAGCTCCCCACGCACCAGCTCCTATGCCCGTATGGACGATTGGGACCAAGAAGCCGAAAAGTGGCGTCAGCGCAAACAGCAGGCCGCCGGTTAACATCCCAAGCGGGCCTTCTTAACCGAGATGTGAATTCGCATAGTTTCTGGAGGTAATCACAGTGGCAGAAGCACAAGCAGCGAAAAAGCAACCCCCGCGTCCGCCGATCGAGTCCGGGTGTCCCGACGGTTTTCAGTACATGCACCCCCTGATGATCAAGAACTACGGCAACTGGAAATACCACGACCGCCCGCGTCCCGGCGTCCTGCATCACGTCGCTCACAGCGGGGACGAGATCTGGACGGTGCGCGTCGGCACCCAGCGGCAACTCGGCCCTTACGAGATCAACCTCCTGTGCGACATCATCGACAAGTACGGCGAGGGCTATGTGCGCTTCACCATTCGTTCCAACATGGAGATCATGGTTTCCAGCTGGGAGAAGGTGGAGCCGCTGATCCAGGCGCTGAACGATGCCGGCTATCCGGTCGGCGGCACCGGCAACTCAGTGACCATGATCTCCCATACCCAGGGGTGGCTGCACTGCGACATCCCGGGCACCGACGCCTCCGGCGTGGTGAAGGCATTGATGGACGAGCTGTATGAGGAATTTATCCACGAGGACATGCCCAACCGTGTGCACATCACCACCTCGTGTTGCCAGATCAACTGCGGCGGCCAGGGCGACATCGCCATCAACATACAACACACCAAACCTCCGAAGATCAACCACGACCTGGTGGCCAACGTGTGCGAGCGCCCGAGCGTGGTGGCGCGTTGTCCGGTGGCGGCCATTCGCCCGGCCATGGTCAACGGTAAGCCGTCGCTGGAAGTGGATGAAAAGAAGTGCATCTGCTGCGGCGCCTGCTTCCCGCCGTGTCCGCCCATGCAGATCAACGACCCCGAGCATTCCAAGCTCGCCATCTGGGTCGGCGGTAAGAATTCCAACGCCCGCTCCAAGCCCATGTTCCACAAGCTTGTGGCCGCCGGCATTCCGAACAATCCGCCGCGCTGGCCGGAGGTAGCCACCATCGTCAAAAAGATCCTGCGGGTCTACAAGAGGGACGCCAAGGACTGGGAACGCGTGGGTGACTGGGTCGAGCGTATCGGTTGGCCGCGCTTTTTCGAGCTGACGGAATTGCCGTTTACCAAATTTCATATCGACAATTGGCGTGGATCGCGCAACAGCCTGAATGCCTCGACGCATATCCGCTTCTAGTCGTCGACACAGCCTAACGGGTGTTAATATAATAAAAACCCAACTAATCAAGGGGGCGATCCATGAAGTTTGGTATTCTGGTCAATGAGGGGCCGTATACGCATGAGGCCTCGGATACGGCGTACCAGTTCACCAAGGCCGCGCTGGAGAAAGGGCACGAGATAGTCCGTGTTTTCTTCTATCACGACGGCGTGAACAACGGGACGCGGTTAACCACTCCGCCGCAGGACGAGCGCAACATCGTCAAGCGCTGGGGCGAGCTTGCCGACCAACACAAGCTCGATATGGTGGTGTGCGTCGCCGCGGCCCAGCGCCGCGGGATTGTGGACACCGACGAGGCCAAGCGTCATGGCAAGGACGCCGACAACATCGCACCGGGCTTTCACATTTCCGGACTGGGACAGCTCATTGACGCCGGCATTAAAGCGGACCGCCTAGTGGTATTTGGCGACTGATTGAGGGGGCGCAAATGACGGATGAAATGATGGAAGAAGGCGGCGCACCAGGCGGTGTGGTCAAAAAATTTCTGTACGTAAACCGTAAGGCGCCCTATGGCACGATTTACGCACTGGAGTCGCTGGAAGTGGTCCTGATCAGCGCCGCTTTTGAGCAGGACGTAAGCCTGGCTTTCCTCGATGACGGGGTTTACCAGATCGTCAAGGGTCAAGACACCAAGTCAGTCGGCGTAAAAAACTTTTCGCCGACCTACCGCGCCCTCGAGGGGTATGACGTCGAGAAGCTTTACGTTGAAAAGGAATCCCTGGAGGCCCGGGGCCTGACCGAGGAAGACCTGATTGTTCCGGTACAAGTGATAAGTACCGAGGAAATCGCCGATCTCATGGAAAGTCACGACGTGATCCTGAGTTTTTAGGAGGCAAAGCATGCTACACACGGTTAACAAGTCGCCTTTTGAACGCAATACCCTGGAAAGCTGCCTGAGACACGCCAAAAAAGGCAGTGCGGTCCTGCTGATCGAGGACGGCGTCTACGGCGCATTGAAAGGCACGACTGTATCAGGAAAGGTGAGCGAAGCAATGAAATCGGTAACGGTCTATGCACTGCAACCGGATATCGAGGCACGCGGCGTGCAAAACCGTGTACTCGATGGCATCAAGCTGGTGGACTACGGCGGATTTGTAGACCTGGTTACGGAACATAACGCGACGCAGTCCTGGCTTTGAGTTTTATTTATCAATTTTAGTTTTAGTACTGACGAGGAGAAACACCATGCCCACGATTGAAGTAGCTGGCAAGACCATCGAAGTCGACGAGGAAGGCTATCTGCAGAACCGTACCGACTGGAGCGAAGAAATCGCTACTGCAATGGCCAAAGAAGACGATTGCGACCTCACGCAAAACCACTGGGAAGTAATCAACTTCCTGCGTGAGTATTACGATGAGTATCAGATCGCTCCGGCCGTTCGCGTACTGACCAAGGCCATCGGCAAAAAGCTCGGTCCGGACAAAGGCAACAGCAAGTACCTGTACGAACTGTTCCCCTACGGCCCGGCGAAGCAGGCCTGTAAATACGCCGGACTCCCCAAACCCACCGGCTGCGTCTGATCTAGAGACTGGAAACTGGAGGCCAGAGGGGACGCCCTGCCGTCCCTCTCGTCTTCTCTAGTGCGGGGTGAGCAATGTCGGCTGTGACCGTTATCTATGCACTGCTTTTTTATACGGCGACGAGTATTCTCGTTGGGGGTGTGGCATACAAGGTTTTTGTGTACGCACGCACGCCGCAACCGCTGAAAATTCCCACCACACCGGCGCCGACGACCCGCACGGGCGTGGTTTGGCGAATCCTTAAAGAAATTACTGTTTTCGAAAGCCTGTTTAAATCCAATAAATGGATCTGGCTGTTCGGGTGGGTGTTTCACTTTGCCCTTCTACTCGTACTGCTGCGCCATCTACGTTATTTCACCGAACCGGTCTGGACCTGGGTGGCCCTGATTCAGCCGTTCGGCATTTACGCCGGCTTCGGCATGTTGATCGGTCTTGCCGGTCTCTGGGCCCGGCGCTTTTTGGTAGACCGCGTCCGTTATATCACCAACCTCTCCGACCACCTTATGTTGGCCCTGCTCGCAGGCATTGCCGCGAGCGGTTTGATCATGAAGTATCTCACGCACACCGATATCGTGGCGCTCAAGGCCTTCTTTCTGGGACTGATTCTTTTCGAATGGCAACCGCTGCCGACTGATTTCATGTTGCTGGTCCATCTGGCCCTGGTGGCCACGCTCATGATCATCTTCCCGATCAGCAAACTGCTGCATGCGCCGGGAGTATTCTTCAGCCCGACGCGCAACCAGATCGACAACCCGCGTGAACGACGCCACGTCGCGGGCTGGACCGCGGAAAACGCCGGCAAACAAACGGGATAATCATGGCCAAAGCTGAATTCCTAACGCCTGAACTCACGGAGTACCTGACGGTTCCGCACGTCCGGGCGGAAACCATGGCGCACAGCAGGCCGTTTGTCGCCAAGCCGGAGCATCAGGAAAGCGTGGGTTATCCCGGCGAATTGATGGACGGCTGGGAAGAAAAGGCGGTTCTGAAACTCGGGGAGCTGGTTCGCGGCTCGCGGGCGTTGCAGGTATTTCTGGACTCGTGCGTGAAGTGCGGCGCCTGCACCGACAAGTGCCATTATTATCTCGGCACCTCGGACCCCAAAAACATGCCGGTGGCGCGCCAGGATCTGCTGCGCTCGGTCTATCGTCGCTACTACACCTTCGCCGGCAAGTACTTCCCGAAGCTCGTCGGTGCACGCGACATGACCAAGGACGTGCTGGACGAATGGTACAGCTATTTCCACCAGTGTTCCCAATGTCGCCGCTGCTCGGTGTACTGCCCTTACGGCATCGACACCGCCGAAATCTCCATGGCGGCGCGCGACGTGATGGACGCCGTCGGCCTGGGACAAAAGTACTCAAATGAAATCATCGGCAAGGTCCACAAAATCGGCAACAACCTGGGATTGCCCGGACCGGCGCTGAAGGACACGCTTGAAGGCCTGGAAGAAGACGTCAAAGAGGACACGGGGGTCGACGTCAAATTTCCGGTGGATGAAAAGGGCGCCGAGGTGCTGGTTATCACGCCGAGCGCGGACTTTTTCGCCGAACCGCATATCGACGGTCTTATCGGATACGCCAAGGTATTTCACCAAGCGGGCATCAGTTGGACGCTGAGTTCTTATGCTTCCGAGGCGGCAAATTTCTCGATGTTCATCGGCAGTCGTCATAACCTGAAAAAAGCGGCAATGCGCATCCGCGAAGCGGCGATTGACCTCGGCGTCAAACGTATCGTTGTCGGCGAGTGCGGTCACGCCTGGCGCGTGGCCTACAGCTTTTGGAACACCTTGATCGGACCGTTTGATTTTCTCGATCCGAATTATCCCGTTCCGCAACACATCTGCGAAGTAACGTATGATCTCATTCAGCGCGGGGCGCTGACTTTGGACAAAGAGGCCAACGACGACAAGGTCGTGACCTTTCATGACTCCTGCAACGTCTCACGCGCCTCGCGCATGGGCAACATGCCCGGCGGACAATTCATCATCCCGCGTGCGGTCATCAAGGCTTCCGTGAACAAGTTTCACGACATGGCGCCGGATACGATATACGAGGGTACTTTTTGTTGCGGCGGCGGCGGCGGTCTTCTGACCGATGATTTGATTGAGCTACGCGTCAAGGGTGCGATGCCGCGCATGCAAGCGCTGAAACAAGTGGTTGATGAATACGGCGTGAACTACATGGCCGCAATCTGTGCGATCTGTAAAAGCCAGTTTACCAAGGTGCTGCCCTACTACAAGTTCCCCATGGACATGATCGGCAGCGTCCACGGTCTGGTCAGCACGGCGATTCAATTGGGCACCAAACAATGATTGCCATGCCCGATCCGATTCATATTTACGGCATAATCTGGTAACGGGAGATTTAGACTATGGCTACACCCGCAAATAAGTTAAAGGAAGGTAAATCCGGACTTACCCTGCGCAAGTTCAAAGACGGCGATCATGAATGGCGTTCGATGCAGGAAAAAATCTTTATCGCCGATGAGACCGACAAGTGTCCGACTTATGTACACAAAACACCGCCATGCCAGGCCAGTTGCCCGTCCGGCGAGGACATTCGCGGCTGGCTGAATATCGTGCGCGGGATTGAAAAGCCCGTCGAAGGCATGAACTGGCAGGAATACGCCTTTCGTCGCTCCACCGATGCCAACCCCTTCCCCGCCATTATGGGTCGTGTATGCCCGGCACCGTGCCAGACGGGATGCAACCGTAACTCCGTGGAGGATTTTGTCGGCATCAACGCCGTCGAACAGTTCATCGGCGACTACGGGCTTAACAACAATCTTGCCTTTAAACCCAGCGAGAAGGAGTCCGGCAAAAAAGTTGCAATTATCGGTGGAGGCCCCGCCGGTCTCGCGGCCGCCTATCAGCTACGCCGTAAGGGACATGCCTGCACCATCTTCGATACCCATGAACAGCTGGGCGGCATGATGCGTTACGGTATTCCGGGCTACCGTACGCCGCGCGAGGTATTGGACGGCGAAATCAACCGTATCATCGAGATGGGCGTTGATGTCCGCACAAACATCCGCGTCGGGGTCGATATCCCCCTGGAACAGATCGAAAAGGAATACGATGCCGTCTTGTTTGCCATCGGCGCGCAATCCGGCAGATCGCTGCCCATTCCCGGCGCGGAGGCCACCAACTGCATCACCGGCGTCGCCTTCCTGGAGGCCTTCAACCAGGGCCGTCTGCGGCACGTTTCCGGCAAAGTGGTTGTAATCGGCGGCGGTGATACTTCCATTGACGTGGTTTCGGTGGCGCGGCGTCTGGGGTACATCAAAGACGCCAAGGAAAATGAGCGTCCGGAATACGTGGTCCTCGGCCAAACCGCGCATGACGTCTCCACAACCGCCGCGCGGGAAGGCGCCGAGGTCCTGTTGCTGTCCCGACAGCCGGTTGAAAGAATGAATGCCGCCAAACATGAAATCGAGGACGCAAAGCGTGAAGGTGTCGTGATTCGCGGCAGTACCTCGCCGGTAGAAGTTATACTGGGTGAAGACGGCCGCGCCAAAGCCCTGCGCGTCGCCGAAATGGATTACTCCAGCGGCAAAGGGAAAATCAAAGAGGGGTCGGAATACGAGATCGAGTGCGACCTCATTGTGGCCGCCATCGGCCAGGCCGGTGATTTCCGGGGAATCGAAGAATTCAACAACGGCAAGGGCCTGATGGATGCCGACAAACATTACCAGGTTCCGAATAAGCCCGGCTTCTTCGTTTGCGGCGACATCATACGCCCGCATCTGCTCACCACCGTCATCGGCCAGGCGTCCGTTGCCGCCGAAAGTATCGACCACTATTTGAGACACGAAGAGTTGGGCAAACGCCCGAAGGTTGACGTTCATCGCTTCAACCTGCTGGACAAACTGCGTGAAACACACTTGGAACCGGAACCTTTCCAGCCGGAAGGAACGGAGGAAATGAGGCCCATTGACCGGGGGTTGCGTGGTACCTCGCTGCAAGGAAAGGCCGTGGGCGGCTTCGCGATCCACAATTACGAAGACCGTTCAGCATCGGAAGTCATCCAGGCAGACGAACTGTTCCTGGGGCATTTCCAATACGAGGAACGCCACAAACGCATGGAAAAGGGGCCCAGCGCCGAAGAAGTCCTGGGTCACTTCGAAGAGCGTATGGTGGGGCTGACCGAGGAACAAACGGTGGCCGAGGCCAAACGCTGCATGAGCTGCGGCATGTGTTTTGAATGCGATAATTGCGTGATTTACTGCCCGCAAACAGCGGTCAAGCGCACGCCCAAATCCGAGTCCACCATGGGCCGCTACGTCTACACGGATTATGACCTTTGTATCGGCTGCCACATCTGCGCCGATGTCTGCCCTACCGGCTACATCAAGATGGGAATGGGTGATCATTAAGTCCGCCAAACGCGAGAAATGAAAAGTGAACCGTAAAATAACGTCTCTTTTGGCTGTGCCGACCGTAGCGCTTGTCGTCGGGCTGCTGTCCGGCTCCGTCGCCGCGGACAAGAAACCTGCACGCGTGCCGACACCGGAGATCAACATTGAAAGAGGTGAGAAGTGCGTCGAAGACACCGACTATATGCGGCGCCATCATCAAGACCTAATTTTGCACCAGCGCGATAAAACCGTACACGAGGGCATCAGGACAAAAAAATACAGTCTGAAGAACTGCGTTGACTGTCACGCCAGCAAGGAAACCAACAGCGTCGTGGGAAAGGAAGGCTTTTGTGAGAGCTGTCATGCCTATACGGCCGTGAAGATAGATTGCTTCAGCTGTCACACCCCGGAACGGACCGAAGAAGCAAAAGTCGGTTTACCCGCTCCATCGCGTGATCCGACGGATATGATCAAGCGCAGTGTCGGTGCGGTGCTGCCTAAAACCGGAGGTGGGGGATGAGTTTGTCCCGACGGGGATTTCTCGGCGTTGCCGGTGCGGCGGCGGCGGGCGCCGCATTAAGCCCGGGAATCCGTCTGATCGAGCTCGCCGATGCGCGGTCGCCGGAAGAGGCGGCGTCGGCCCTTAATCGCTGGGGCCTGCTGATCGACGCCACCAAATGCAGCGAAGGCTGTGACGCCTGCGTCACCGCGTGTAATGAGGAGCACGGACTCACCAGCTTGGGCCGCCCGCAAACCGACGCCCAATGGATCCGTAAGGTGACTCTAAAAGACAAGCAAACCGGCCGTGTCACGACGCTGCCCATGCTGTGCATGCATTGCGCGGAGCCCCCGTGCGTGGACGTCTGTCCCACGGGCGCCTCGTTCAAGCGCGCTGACGGCATCGTGCTGGTGGACAAGCATACCTGTATCGGCTGCCGTTATTGCATGATGGCCTGCCCGTACAAGGCACGCTCGTTTATTCATGAAGATATTACCGGCCAGAAACCTTATGCGCCGCGCGGCAAAGGAACGGTGGAATCCTGTACCCTGTGCGTGCACCGGGTGGACACCGACCGCATCCCGGCCTGTGTTGAGGCCTGCAACGCCGACGGCGGAAAAGCGCTACAGTTCGGTGATTTGAACGATCCCAACAGCAAAATCGCCAAACGTCTGGCAACTGAACCGTCTACCCAAATACGGGCGGACTTGAATCTTAACACCGGTGTGCGTTACCAGGGTATATAACATTATTGTGGACTTTCGCGGGTTCTCTCAGCCCCGTAGATTAAAAAAGCGGCGAATAATGGCACATATACACTACCGTGAAATCGAAGGACGCAGTTTGGGGTATTACGCCCTGCTCGCCCTCCTGGGCCTGATCATCGTCGCCGGCTTGGGAGCGGCGTATTACATGGAGTCCCGCGGCCACTACGTCACCGGCATGAACAATCAGATCGTCTGGGGAATACCCCACGTGTTCGCCGTGTTTCTCATCGTGGCCGCCTCCGGCGCTCTTAACGTGGCCTCCATTGCGTCCGTTTTCGGGCGGGTAATGTACAAGCCCATGGCGCGCCTGTCGGGCCTGCTTGCCATCACCCTGCTCGCCGGTGGCCTGGTCGTACTCGTGCTCGACCTCGGGCGACCGGACCGGTTGATCGTGGCCATGACCTATTACAATTTCAAATCCATCTTCGCCTGGAATATCTATCTATACACCGGCTTTTTCGCCGTCGTAGCGGTGTATTTATGGATGATGATGGAACGACGCATGAACCGTTACAGCAAACCGGTCGGGTACTTTGCATTTGTATGGCGGTTGATCCTCACGACCGGTACCGGGTCGATCTTTGGCTTCCTGGTGGCGCGGCAGGCCTACGACGCCGCCATTATGGCGCCGATGTTCATCATCATGTCCTTCTCCTTCGGTCTGGCTGTTTTTCTGCTGGTACTGATGCTGACCTATCATTGGACGGCGCGCCCTCTGGGCGACG
>WGFP01000142.1 GCA_015492195.1 Acidiferrobacterales bacterium | reverse complement strand
GATCACGGGCCTTAAGAAGAACCGGCTTTATCAACGGGCGCTCGATTTACAGGGCAAACCGTCCGGGAAGGGCTGAAAAAAGTATTCGGTAAGAATGGGTTGGAAGCGATAAATGGTATAATTCCCCGGGGAGTTGGCCAGACAGCCGCCCCGCCGCTAAATCGGTCGTTGGGTGCCGTACGTCTTTACCGGTTCCAAGGTCGATTTAACGGCGGGGAGGAAAGTCCGGGCTCCGCAGGGCAGGGTGCCAGGTAACGCCTGGGAGGCGCAAGCCTACGGAAAGTGCCACAGAAAATATACCGCCCGACCACAATTAGTGGCGGGTAAGGGTGAAAAGGTGCGGTAAGAGCGCACCGCGCGGGTGGTAACACGCCGCGGCAGGGCAAACCCCATCCGGAGCAAGGTCAAATAGGGAAGCGATGGTGTGGCCCGCACCGCTTCCGGGTAGACCGCATGAGGCGCGCGGTGACGTGCGCCCGAGATGAATGGCTGTCCACGACAGAACCCGGCTTATCGGCCAACTCCCAAGTTTTACATTAACTTATCCTTTTAATTTTTTGTTTTTCTTGCATATATCGCTTTAGTTTTTGTCAGTTATTTCATCGCAATCCCCCATAATTGGACGCCGGTCCGGTTCTTGTCGTCCAATTGCGGTTTGCCTCCCTAACTCTCTGTCTTGCAAAGAGGAAATTTTCTCAGCACCCACAATTATTCCTTGACACCCCTCTGTTGCAGTAACTATAGTGTAGTTATGTGGGAGAAAGTGGAGATTTGTGGGGTATAGCGGAGAAAAGAGGGAATAAATGTTTCGTGGTGTCCACACACTCAATCTCGACAGCAAGGGGCGGCTCGCCATCCCCGTGCGTTTTCGCGAGCTCCTCAAGCGCCATTGCAATGGGCAGATGGTTATAACCGTCAACCGTAATGGCCACAGCCTGCTGCTGTATCCGCTTCCGGAATGGGAAGAGATCGAGCGCAAACTGGTCAAGCTCCCCAGCTTTAACAAACAAGCGCGCCGCTTGCAGCTGTTGCTGGTGGGGCATGCCACGGAGTGTGAATTGGACGGCAGCGGCCGGATACGCGTACCGCCCCCGCTGCGTGAGTTCGCCGGTCTGCAAAAGGCCGTGGTGCTGATCGGCCAGATCAACAAGTTTGAAATCTGGAGCGAGCAGGCCTGGAACGCTCAGCTTGCGGAATGCCTGGAACAGGAAGATGCGGAGGAAGGCGGACTGTCGGACGATTTGCGATCGTTGTCGCTTTAAGGCGCAAAGGTGGATGCCGTTGAGCATGTCCCTGTTCTGCGTGACGAGGTAATGCAGGCCCTGCGGATCCGGGTGGACGGCGTGTATCTCGATGCCACCTATGGCCGTGGCGGGCATGCCGGGGAGATTTTGAAGAAATTGGGTCCAAAGGGGCGTCTCCTGGCGCTTGACCGGGACCCGCAGGCGGTGGAAGCGGCGCGGAAAAATTTCGGGAGGGACGCACGTTTTCGAATTGAAAAAGGACCGTTCTCAATGCTGGGACACTACGTCGATAGCCAGGGTGTAATGGGACAGGTCAACGGCATTCTGCTTGACCTGGGGGTATCGTCACCGCAGCTTGAGGACCCCCGTCGCGGTTTCAGTTTCCGGCATGACGGCCCCCTCGATATGCGCATGGATCCGGATTCAGGCGAATCGGCCGCGGACTGGCTCGGGAAGGCGAACGAGCGCGAGATCGCGCGGGTCATTCGTGACTACGGCGAGGAACGGTTTGCCCGGCGCATCGCCCGGGCGATCGTGCGCAGCCGCAAGGAACGGCCCATCGCCACCACCGGCCGGTTGGCCGATATTGTGTCGCAGGCGGTGCCCACGCGCGAACGCGGACAGCATCCGGCGACGCGTACTTTTCAGGCCATCCGCATTCATATCAATCGCGAGCTGGAGGAACTGGGCGAGGCCCTTCCCCAGGCGGTCAAGGCGCTCGCCCCCGGCGGACGCCTGGCGGTCATCAGTTTTCATTCCCTCGAAGACCGCCTGATCAAGCGGTTCATGCAGGTTGAGGCGAAGGGCGGCGAGTTTCCTCCGGGTTTGCCCATACCGCAGAAACAGTTACACCCCCGTCTGAAAATCATCGGAAAACCGGTTCGTGCCGGGGAGGCGGAGATCCATCTCAATCCGCGCGCGCGCAGCGCCTCGTTGCGGGTGGCGGAACGTATGGGAGAAGCCGATGCCTAGACGCGTTGCCCTGTTGTTGCTCGCGGTGGTGATCTCGGCGGTGCTGGTGGTGGAAACGCGGCACCGTAACCGCGTGTTGTTTGTTGATCTGCAGGCACTGAATGCCGAGCGTGATGCGTTGAATGTGGAGTGGGGGAAGTTGCTGCTTGAAGAAGGCGCCTGGTCGCAACATCAGCGCGTCGAAGCGGTGGCGCGGACGCGTCTTAACATGGGCATCCCTCGCCCCGATCAGGTTGTCGTGGTGCGTGTCCCCAAGGAGCCGACACCGTGAGCCGAAAGAAAAATTACATGCAACATCCAATCCGGTATTGGCTGGTGCTGGGAATGTTGTTAAGCGGTTTTGGCGTGGTTTCGGCGCGCGCGGTTTACCTCCAGGTGTTGAGTTCCGATTACCTGCAAAGCCAGGGAGACACCCGGCACACGCGCGTGCTTACGGACAATTCCCATCGCGGGATGATACTCGATCGCAACGGCGTACCGCTTGCGATCAGTACGCCGGTGGATTCGGTGTGGGCGCACCCGAAGACCCTGACGAAGGAACGAAACAGATGGCCGCAGCTGGCCGCGCTTCTGGGACTCAACACCTCTGAACTGAGCAAGCTGGTGAACAAACATTCCGGACGGGAATTCATGTATCTGAAACGGCACATCACGCCGGAAGTGGCCGAGCGCGTGATGAATCTGAAGGTGGCCGGCGTGGCGCTGTTGCGCGAATACCGCCGTTATTATCCCGCCGGCGCCATCGCCGGCCATGTTATCGGGTTTACCAACATCGATGACCGAGGACAGGAAGGGTTGGAGCTCGCCTACGACTCGTGGTTGCGCGCGGTGCCCGGGAGCAAGCGCGTCCTCAAGGACCTGCAAGGCCATGCCGTGGAGGTGGTGGAGAGCATCACACTGCCAACGCCGGGAAAGAATCTCATTGTCAGTCTGGATCGACGGATTCAGTATCTGGCTTACCGTGAACTGAAGGCGGCGGTTCAAGCCCATCGGGCCCGCGCGGGCAGCGCCATCGTGCTTGACGCTCGAACGGGCGAGGTGCTCGCAATGGTGAATGAACCGGACTTCAATCCGAACAACCGCGCCCAGTTACGAAGCCGGGTTTTCCGCAATCGTGCGGTGACCGATTTGTTTGAGCCGGGATCGACGCTTAAGCCCTTTACCGTTGCCGGTGCGCTTGAGAGCGGAAAATTTTCTCCCAACACGCTGATCAATACGGCGCCGGGCGCCATTCGGGTCGGGTACAAAACTATCAAGGATGCGCGCAATTACGGTTTGATTTCGGTGGCCAGGGTGATTGAGAAATCCAGCAGCGTGGGCGCCATAAAAATCGCGCTTTCACTCAAGAAGAAGGATATGTGGGAACTGTTGAAACGCGCGGGTTTTGGGGAAACCACCAACAGCGGATTGCCCGGCGAATCACCGGGGCTCCTCAATCCCCCTTCAAGCTGGGTAAAGATTGATCAGGCGAGCTTGTCGTTCGGTTATGGAATCTCCGTCACCCCGTTGCAACTCGCGCGCGCCTACACGGTGTTTGCCAATGACGGCGAAATGCCGCCGATTTCGTTATTGCGTCGTGACGCCCCGCCGTCCCTGACGCGCGTGCTTCCCTCGCAAACGGTCCGCAAGATCAGGGCGATGCTGGAGCTTGCCGTGGGTCGGGAGGGAACGGGCGCGGCGGCCAGGGTGCCGGACTACCGCGTCGCCGGCAAAACCGGAACGGTGCGCAAGCTTACCGCCGCCGGCTATGTCGATAATCGTTATGTCGCCTGGTTTGCCGGTTTCGCTCCGGCCTCTTCGCCGCGCCTGGTGATGGTGGTGCTCATAGATGAACCCACGCGCGGCGGTTATTACGGGGGCCAGATCGCCGCGCCGGTATTTGCCCGGGTGATGACCGGCGCCCTGCGGCTTCTGGATATTCCGCCTGACGCCCCGCGGGACGGCGTTAATAAGAGAATGGTCGCGGCAAGAGCCAAGGGGGGCACGTGAAAAAAGACGCAATGCCCGGACATCACCTGCGCGAACTCCTGCAAGGTCTGGCCGAAGTGCCCGCCTCCAAGGATCGGGATGTGCGCGGCCTGAAGCTGGACAGCCGGGACGTGAACCCCGGCGATCTTTTTCTGGCCATGCCCGGGACGCGGATGGACAGCCGGAATTTCATGGCTGATGCGCTGGAGCGCGGGGCGGCGGCCGTTGTCTACGAGGCCGAAGGATACGGCGCGGGTGATCTCCCTGTGCCGGCGTTTGCCGTGCACAGGCTGCGCGACCATGTCGGCGCCATCGCCGACCGGTTTTACGGCGCACCCTCGCGCAAGCTGATCATCATCGGCGTGACCGGCACCAACGGCAAGACCACCTGCACCCAGTTGCTTGCCCAGGCGCTGGATCAGCCGCCTACACGATGTGCCGTGATCGGCACCCTGGGTTACGGGTTTCCAGACGCCCTGAACACCTCGGTGCATACGACGCCGGACGCCGTTACCGTGCACCGCTTACTCGCTGATTTTCTTGAGCGGAAAGCGGGTTATGTCAGCATGGAAGTCTCCTCGCACGCGCTTGATCAAGGACGCGTGAATAACGTGGCCTTTGACGTGGCGGTGTTTACCAATCTCACCCGGGAGCATCTGGATTATCACGGCGACATGGCCGCCTACGGCGCGTCCAAGGCAAGCCTCTTCGACACCGAGGGATTGAAGTACGCCGTGATTAATCAGGACGACGCCTTCGGGCGCAAGCTTCTGGAGCAAATCGGCGACCGGGTCAAAACCGTCAGCTATGGCCTGGAAGGAGGGGAAGTCCGGGCCCGCAAGGTGTTGCCCACACCCGGAGGATTGGTGATGCACGTCACCACGCCCGCGGGCGACGCGGAACTGTGCAGCGCCCTGTTTGGCCGCTTTAATGCCGCGAACCTGCTCGCGGTGCTCGCCACCCTTCTGAGTTTGGACATGGATCTCAAGGAGGCGATATCCCGGCTTGGCCGGGCACGGCCCGTACCCGGCCGCGTAGAGCGTTTCGGCGGCGGCCATGGACTGCCGCAGGTGGTGGTGGATTACGCCCATACTCCGGATGCTTTGGAAAAGATTCTGATGGCGCTGCGTGAGCATGTGCCGGGGAAATTGTGGTGCGTCTTCGGCTGCGGCGGGGAACGCGATCGCGGCAAGCGTCCGGAGATGGGGCGGATCGCGGAACGGTTTGCAGATGTCGTGATATTGACCGACGACAACCCGCGGCACGAGTCCCCCGAGCGAATCCTCAACGACATCCGCGCCGGCATGCGCACCGCGCCCGAAATTATTCGTGACCGCCGCACGGCGATTGCGACGGCCATCAATGAGGCCGGGGCGAAGGACATTGTCCTGGTGGCCGGCAAGGGACACGAGGATTATCAGCAGATCGGCGATCAGCGCCGGCCCTACAGCGACCGTCGGACGGTCAGAAGTCTTTTGGAAGCGCAGGGGGTCGGCGGGTGATGTCGCTGGCGATCCTCTCCGACGTGTTAAAGGCGCCGTTGGTCGGAAAGGATATTGTCTTCACCGGCGTCAGCACGGATACCCGTACCTTGAAGGCCGGCGACCTTTTTGTTGCGCTCAAAGGCGCCAACTATGACGGCCATAGTTTCCTTGCCGAGGCCATCGGCGCGGGCGCCGTCGGGGCCTTGCTTTCCAGTTCCGTGGATACGCCGTTGCCGCATGTGCGGGTCAAGGACACGCGCCGCGCGCTGGGTGATCTCGCCGCCTTCTGGCGTCGCCAGTTCAATATTCCGGTGATCGCCGTAACCGGCAGCAACGGCAAGACCACGGTCAAGGAAATGATCGCCGCCATCATGGGAGAAAAGGGACCGGGATGCGTCACGCGCGGCAATCTCAACAATGACATCGGCGTGCCGCTCACGTTGTTGGAACTCAAATCGCGCGATCGGTATGCCGTCATCGAAATGGGCATGAACCATCGCGGCGAGATCGAATACCTGTCGCGCATGACGCGCCCCACCATCGCGTTAATCACCAATGCCGCGGAGGCGCATCTCGAGAGCCTCGGGAGCGTAGAAGAAATAGCCCGCGCCAAGGGAGAGATTTTTTCCGGGCTCGCCAAGGACGGCATCGCCGTGATAAACGCCGACGATCCGTATTGCGAGTTTTGGAAAAAACTGGCCGCGCCCAGGACATGCCTGACATTCGGCATGGATTCCAAAGCGACCGTTCGCGCACGTTGTGAGCAAGACGGTTTAAACAATGCCGTACACCTTAAAACCTCACAGGGGGATATTGATATGCGATTACATTTACTCGGCAAACACAATGCGCTAAACGCGGCGGGAGCGGCCGCGACCTCGCTCGCGGCGGGCGCAGCGCTTCAGGACGTGCAAAACGGATTGGCGAAGCTCAAAGCCGTTTCGGGACGGTTGGAGGTCAAGGAAGGCGTCAGCGGCGCACGCGTTATCGACGACACCTACAACGCCAACCCTTCCTCTCTGGCCGTCGGCCTGCAGGTGCTCAGGAACTTCCCGGGCGAACGCGTGCTGGTACTCGGTGACATGGCGGAACTGGGCGAGTCCGCCAAAGACATCCATTTGCGCGTTGGAGAACTTGCCAGCCAGATTGGAATCAACCGCCTTTATGCGCTTGGCGATCTCAGCAAGTATGCGGCTAAGAGTTTCGGAAAGGGCGCCAAGCATTTCACGAATCAGGAAAAGCTGATCGAGGCGCTTCACAATTGTATGCATTCGGAAATGACGGTCCTGGTCAAGGGATCGCGCATCATGCAAATGGAGCAAGTCATAGCCGGAATTGTGCGCAAACATCCCGCCGGCATCGGACAGAGGACGACTTAAGACCGTGCTGTATTATTTGTTTGAAAGCCTGACCGGCGAGTTTTCGTTTTTTAACGTTTTCCGTTATCTCACGCTGCGCGGGATCCTGGGTGTTCTGACGGCGCTGGTGATTTGCTTCTGGGTCGGGCCGGTCATGATCCGCAGGCTGGGTTATCGCCAGATCGGCCAGACGGTACGGGATGACGGACCGCAGACGCATCTCGCCAAGGCCGGCACGCCGACCATGGGCGGGGCGCTTATCCTTGTCGCGGTTTTTGTTTCCACCCTGTTGTGGGCCGATCTCGGCAACCGTTTTGTGTGGGCGGTGCTGTTCGCGACCCTTGCCTTCGGTGCGATCGGGTGGGTGGATGATTACAAAAAGATCGTCAACAAGAATCCACGCGGCATCGGCGCCGGCCGGAAATTTTTCTGGCAGTCGCTCGCGGGCCTCATTACGGCCGTGTTTCTGTACTACACGGCTGCCAGCCCGGCGGAGACCCAGTTGATCGTGCCGCTTTTCAAGAACGTGGTCATCGATCT
>WGFP01000141.1 GCA_015492195.1 Acidiferrobacterales bacterium | reverse complement strand
GGTTTCTGGAAGCCGGGCTCCGGCATCATCCATCAGGTCATTCTGGAACATTATGCCTTCCCCGGCGGTCTTATGATCGGCACCGATTCGCACACGCCCAATGCCGGCGGTCTCGGGATGCTGGCCATCGGCGTCGGCGGCGCGGACGCCGTGGACGTAATGGTCGGCATGCCGTGGGAGCTGCTTTGGCCGAAACTCATCGGGGTGCGTTTGACCGGCAAGCTGTCCGGCTGGACCAGCGGCAAGGACGTGATTTTGAAACTTGCCGGTATTCTCAGCGCCAGCGGCGGGACCGGCAAAATCATCGAGTACTTCGGTCCCGGCACCCAATCCTTGAGTTGCACCGCCAAGGCCACGGTGACGAACATGGGCGCGGAGCTCGGCGCCACGACCTCGATCTTTCCTTTTGATGCACGCATGGCCGATTACCTGCGCGCCACCGGACGTGACGAGACGGCACGGCTTGCCGAGCAGCATGCCGCGCATCTTGTCGCCGATCCGGAGGTCACTGAGAAACCGGAAAAATTTTATGATCAAGTGATCGAAATCGATCTTTCGACCCTGGAGCCGCATATCGTCGGGCCGCATACGCCGGACTTGGCGCGGCCGGTATCCCAATTGGCCGCGGACGTGAAAGCGCAAGGGTATCCGGCGGCGCTCAAGGCCACGCTGATCGGCAGTTGTACCAATTCTTCTTATGAAGACATCGGACGGGCGGCACACGTGGCGCGGGAAGCGAAGCAGCACGGCCTGAAGGCGCGCGTGCCGTTTCTGGTCACCCCGGGCTCGGAACAGATCCGCGCCACCATTGAACGCGACGGGTTGCTGGCTGATCTCGAAGCGATCGGCGCCACCGTGCTTGCCAATGCCTGCGGGCCGTGCATCGGCCAGTGGGAGCGCACGGACATCGGCAAGAATGAAAAGAATTCGATCCTGACCTCTTATAATCGCAACTTCCCGCGCCGCAATGACGGCAATCCCGCCACGCATGCTTTCATCGCCAGTCCCGAAGTGGTGACCGCGTATGCCCTGGTCGGGCGTTTGGATGCCAACCCCCTGGGCGACGGCGTGCCGGGAAGCGATGGCGTCATGGTTTCCCTGGCGCCGCCTGAGGCCCCGGAATTTCCTGAAAAGGGGTTTGACCCCGGTCAGTCCGGTTACAGCCCGCCTTCCACGCGCCCGGAAAACATTGTGGTGCAGGTGGCCCCCGACAGCGAGCGCTTAAGCCTGCTCGATCCTTTCCCCCCGGTGGATATCAAAACCGGCTATGCCGATCTGCCGGTATTGATCAAGGCGCAGGGCAAGTGCACCACGGACCATATTTCCCCCGCCGGCCCGTGGCTGAAATACCGGGGCCATCTGGACCGGATCAGCGACAACCTGTTTTTAGGGGTGAACAATGCCTTCGGCGCCAAGCCGGGCACCGGTTACAACGTATTTACCGGTAAGACCGATCAACCGCTCCATGCCGTTGCCCGCGACTACAAGACCCGGGGTCAGGGATGGGTGGCGGTGGGCGACCATAATTACGGGGAAGGCAGTTCCCGGGAGCACGCGGCCATGACCCCGCGCCATCTGGGCTGCCGGGTGGTGCTGGTGCGCAGTTTTGCCCGCATCCACGAAACCAACCTTAAAAAACAGGGTATTTTGCCGCTGGTATTCGCCGACCCTGAGGATTACGAGCGGATCCGGCGCGACGATCGCCTGAGTTTTCCGGATCTCGACAAGCTGGCGCCGGAATGGGCGGTTACCGTTACGCTGAATCATGCTGACGGCACCTCGGAGTGTTTTGCCGCCACCCACAGCCTGACGCGGGAGCAAATAGACTGGATTAGGGCCGGTTCGGCGCTCAATCTGATCCGCCGCCAACCGGGACAACCGGGCGAGTTTTCGCCTAAAATCAAGGATATCTGTTGACAAGCCCCGGGCCCTTGAGCACAATTCGCGGCTTATGTTTTTTGGAGGGGATCCCGAGCGGCCAAAGGGATCAGACTGTAAATCTGACGGCTCTGCCTTCGGAGGTTCGAATCCTCCCCCCTCCACCGCGTCAGGAGTCGGAAGACGGATGACAGAGGACGGATCGTTTATATTGATTGATTTATTGATGCAGCGTCCTTTGTGTCTGTCCTCTGATTTCTGTCATCTGTCTTCTGACGCGCGGGTGTAGTTCAATGGTAGAACCTCAGCCTTCCAAGCTGATGATGTGGGTTCGATTCCCATCACCCGCTCCAGGTGTCAGACGACGGAGGATAGATGACAGAGGACAGATTTAGATGAGCGCCGCTTCGCGGTTCTTACTTAACTGTCTTCCGTCTTCTGTTCTCTGTCCTCTGACTGCCCATATAGCTCAGTCGGCAGAGCACTTCCTTGGTAAGGAAGAGGTCACCGGTTCGATTCCGGTTATGGGCTCCAGATTGTTGTGTTGTGGTGACTGCACTTCAAGGTTTATCCGGTTAAAGGTCCATTGAATACTTAATTTTTTTAGAGATAACAATACGAGGT
>WGFP01000140.1 GCA_015492195.1 Acidiferrobacterales bacterium | reverse complement strand
GCCGGAATCTCTAACTGCCTTGATCTCGGAGGCAATACGCATCAATACCTCGCGATTGATCCCGTAGGCATCGGAGCCCATGAGCGCCTCGCCGCTTAACTTCAACAGGACGCGACGGTATATCGGAGCCCCCGGCATGCCAGTCAAAAAATCAGCCTCCTTTTGCCTGTGTCATCACCTCGGCCACGAAATCTTCCGAACCCTTATCAATGCCCTCTCCGACCTCATAGCGACAAAAGCGCGCCACCTTGGCACCGGCGTGCTTAAGCAATTTTTCCACCGTGGTGTCCGGATCTTTCACAAAAGGCTGACCCAGCAGCGTTATTTCATTAAGGTATTTATTAATACGACCGGTAACCATTTTCTCGATAATCTCCGCCGGCTTGCCGCTTTCCTTTGCCTGTTCGGTAAAGATCTCTCTCTCTTTGGCAATCACCGTCTCGGGAACCTCATCCTTGGAAACATACTCCGGCCGACTGGCCGCAATATGCATGGCCAGATCATGCGCCAGCGTTTCATCGCCGCCTTCCAATTCGATCATCACGCCGATCTTACGGCCATGGACGTAACTGCCGATATGGCCCTTCTCCGTGGAATATCTAACAAAACGCCGGACGTTAATATTTTCGCCGAGTTTGGCCACGAGGCCTTGATGCGCCTGGGTGATTGTGCCCCCTGCGTCACCCTTCAACGGCAATTTCATAAGCGCAGTGACATCCGGCGGGTTGCCGTCGGCCACGGTTGCGGCCAATGCGCCGGCAAAACCCAGAAAGTCATCGCCTTTGGCGACAAAATCCGTTTCTGAATTGACTTCAACCATGGCCGCCCGCCTGCGGTCCTCGCTGACATCAATCGCAACCGCACCCTCGGCCGCGAGACGGCCGGCCCTCTTCTCAAGTTTGGCGCCCGCCTTTTTGCGCAGCAGATCGGCGGCCGCTTCCATGTCACCGTTGGTCTCCACCAGCGCGCCTTTGCATTCCATCATGCCAAGGCCGGTGCGCTCCCGAAGTTCTTTTACCTGAGATGCAGAAATACTCATAATAACCTTCACATATGTACGAATGATTGACTTAATTTTGTGTGAAAACAGTGCCGTAACGTCTTGCTCAAGCCCCCATACCTTTAAGATGCATCATCCTGAACGGTTTTAGAAGATTTTTTCTTGACGCGCTTGGCAACGGTTTTGCTTGCGGTTTTAGCTTTGGTCTTTGCCTTGGTTTTAGTTTTAGTCTTGGCACGGGTAACCGTATTTTTCTCAGCGTTAGGTTCAGCAATCGTTGTTTTGCTGTCTTTTTGCTCGACGGTTTCGGAAACTTTAGCGTCTGATGTTTCGTCAATCTTCGGCGTCGCTCTTCTCTTGGGGGTCATCTTGACTTTTACCGGCTCTTCCTTGACCTCAACAAATTCCTCATCGTCAGCCGCTTGCCCGATCTGAGCCTGACTCCGTCCTTCAAGAATCGCGTCCGCCGCAGACTGCGTATAAAGCCGAATTGCGCGGATGGCGTCGTCATTGCCGGGGATGATGTAGTCAACGCCGTCCGGCACACAGTTGGAATCAACGACTCCCACGACCGGTATATTCAATTTGTTCGCCTCGGCGACGGCGATGTACTCATGACCGACATCGATGACAAACAGGGCGTCCGGAAGACCCGGCATATCTTTGAATCCTCCCAGACTGCGTTCCAGCTTCGCGCGCTCACGTTCCAGCGTTAGCAGTTCTTTTTTGTTTAACTTTTGCGAACTGGACTCGTCGCTAAGTGTCGACTCCAACAGCTTCAGACGCTCGATGGATTTCTTGACCGTGCGGTAATTGGTCAGCATGCCGCCCAGCCACCGATGATTGACATAAGGGCAGCCACAACGCGTTGCCTCCTCACGAATGATGTCGGTAGCCTGACGCTTGGTGCCGACAAATAGAATGGTGCCTTTATTCGCCGCCAGCTTGCCGAGAAAATTCATCCCCTCGTTGAACAGCGGCAGGGACTTTTCCAAATTGATAATGTGGATCTTGTTGCGCTCGCCGAAAATATAGGGGCGCATCTTGGGATGCCAGAAACGGGTCTGGTGGCCGAAGTGTACGCCGGCCTCCAGCATCTGGCGCATGGTAACAGTGCTCATGTAAAACGCTCTCCGTCGGGTTTTTCCGCCATGGGCCCCATGCATCAACCCCGCCGCTAAATCGAGTTATCGATTTGATGGCAGGGCACCCGGACGCACGTGACGACCCATGTGTGGGTTGAATATTAGCCCGCCTTTATACCACAAGGCCCTGTTTTAGACCAAATTTCCGGGGGCCGAGGGGCAACGCGGGCAATACTTCTTAGAGTGTGGTTTACGGAACAAAAGGGGCCGTTGCGCGGCCGCAGGCTGCCCGCATCCGGCATATGCCAAAAAAGCACGGGGCGACATGTTGTCCAAGGGTCCGAAACATAACCACACGGCGACAGGACTTTTTAATATGGCCCGGATGGCTGAAAATACTTGCTCCACCTCCAATTGACCGTGATAACATTTCCCGCCGCTGCGCGCTGCGTCGGCACGCTTTAAAATTATGTCAATCACTATTAAAACCCCCGCAGAAATTGAAAAAATGCGCGTGGCCGGTCGCCTGGCGGCGGAAGTGCTGACGATGATCCGGCCCCACGTCGTTGCCGGCATCACCACCGGCGAGCTCGACCGGATATGCCATGATTACATCGTAAATGTCCAAAAGGCCGTCCCGGCGCCGCTCAACTACAAGGGCTTTCCGAAATCCATATGCACGTCGGTCAACCACCAAGTTTGTCACGGTATCCCGGGCGATAAGACATTGAAAAACGGGGACATCGTCAACATTGACATTACGGTCATCAAGGACGGCTACCACGGCGATACCAGCAAAATGTTTTTTGTCGGCAAACCTTCGATACAAGCCGAACGTCTGGTACGGATTACGCGTGAATGCATGCTCAAAGGCATCGAGGCTGTAAAACCGGGCGCCCGCCTCGGCGATATCGGCCATGCCATCCAACATCATGCCGAGCAACACAATTTCTCGGTGGTCCGCGAATACTGCGGCCATGGCATCGGGCGCGAGTTTCACGAGGATCCGCAAGTGCTGCACTACGGCGAACCGGGAACGGGAATCGAGTTGCAAGCAGGCATGACATTTACCGTTGAGCCGATGATCAACGCGGGAAACAAGGAGGTAAGACTGCTTCCGGACAACTGGACGGTGGTAACGCGCGATCATAGCCTGTCGGCGCAGTGGGAGCACACGGTATTGGTCACGGAGACCGGCCACGAAATCCTCACCTGCCTGCCCGGCAACGAACCCTGACATGGCGGCAATCAGAAACAGCGTATTCAATGCCGGAAAGTTTGACCAGTCCCTTGCGGAATGCACCGACCCGCTGCCGCTCTTTCGCGCAGCGTTAAAGTCAGGGCGCGATACCCTCGAACAATACTTCTACAAAAAGAAGGACGCAGCGCGTCTTGTCGTCGCACACGCCTACCTGATTGACCAGCTTCTGATTCGCGCGTGGAAACTGCATTTGCCTGAACTTCCACATAATGGCGACATATCATTGGT
>WGFP01000139.1 GCA_015492195.1 Acidiferrobacterales bacterium | reverse complement strand
ACCTTGATTCTCGAACTGCGCTGGCCGCGCGCGCTGGCCGCGTTCGCCGTCGGCGGCATGCTGGCGCTTGCCGGCGCGCTGCTGCAAGTGCTGCTGCGCAATCCCCTGGCCGATCCTTATATTCTTGGCATCTCCGGCGGCGCGGCGGTCGCCGCCCTGATTTCCATCC
Source organism: Acidiferrobacterales bacterium (assembly GCA_015492195.1). Lineage (GTDB taxonomy): Bacteria > Pseudomonadota > Gammaproteobacteria > Acidiferrobacterales > Sulfurifustaceae > S146-88. Next base: position 3,489 of record WGFP01000139.1, on the reverse strand, counting down.
TGCTCGGCCTGGGCAGCGTGTGGGTCAGCGGCAACGCGTTTCTGGGGGCGTTGGTGTCCATGTTTCTGGTATTCAGCCTCAGTCGCACCGGCGGCGCCTGGACCCAAGGCCGTCTGCTTTTGACCGGCGTGGTCATCGCCGCCGGCTGGGGCGCCTTAATCAGTCTGATCCTCGCGGTGACGCCCGGTACCCAGCTTCAAGGCATGCTGTTCTGGCTGCTGGGCGATCTCGGCCAAACACAGCAATTCGGTTTTGGTTTAATCGTATTAATGGTGGGATTGGTTCTATCGCTGTGGCTCGCGCGCTCACTCAATCTGCTGGCGCGGGGGGAAACGGTGGCGCAGGCGCTCGGTGAGCGTCCCGTGCGCCTGCGCATCCTGGTTTATTTCATTGCCTCCCTGCTCACGGCGACCGCGGTGACCCTCGCGGGCAGCGTCGGCTTCGTGGGCCTGATCATTCCGCATATATTAAGGTTGCTCGGGCTTGCCGATCACCGCTATCTCCTGCCCAATGCCGTCCTGCTCGGCGGCAGTTTTCTGGTGGTGGCCGATACCCTGGCCCGCAGCCTGTTTGCACCGATCCAGCTGCCGGTGGGGGTGCTGACGGCGCTCCTGGGGGTGCCGGTTTTTCTCTACCTTCTCTCCCGCACCCTTTCCACGCCGGGACCGCATTAACCATGGCCCTGCTCGAGACGCACAAGCTCACGCTCGCGGTCGCCGGCCGAACCCTGTGCAAGAATTTGAACGTTGCCTTCAACGAAGGAGAGAACTGGGCCCTCCTCGGCGCCAACGGCAGCGGCAAAACCACCCTGGTGCACACCCTGGCCGGGCTGAGGCCCGCCGACGACGGTCGCGTATTGCTGGACGCGGAAGACATCCATGCCTGCCCGCCCCGGTTACGGGCCAGGCGGGTCGGGGTGTTGTTTCAGGACTATGAGGCGGCATTTCCGGCCACGGTCATGGAAACCGTGCTGACCGGCCGGCATCCGCATCTCGATCGCTGGGAATGGGAAAGCGAGCAAGACGTGCAAAGAGCGGAAAGGGCCTTGGCGGCCATGGGCCTGGCGGGGTTCTCACAACGACCGCTGACCACGCTTTCCGGCGGTGAACGACGCCGGGTGGAGATCGCCACGCTGCTCGTCCAGGACGCGCCGCTGTGTCTGATGGACGAGCCCACCAACCACCTCGACCTGCGTCATCAGGCACAGGTCCTGCGGTTACTGGCGGAACGCGCGACCCGGCCGGGCAACATGAATCTGTTCGTCCTGCATGACGTGAACCTCGCCGCCCGTTACTGCAGCCATGGCGTACTGCTGTTTGGTAACGGCGAGTGCATCCACGGCAGGCTTGCTGAAATTTTAGACAGGAGCGTCCTCGAGCGGCTGTATCATTGCCCCCTGCGGGAAATCGATGCCGGTGAGGGCCGGTATTATCTGCCGGCATAACCTATGCTAGGCCATGCAAAAAATGATTTAAAAATTCATATCATGTTATACTTTTGCCGGCCATAATGAGGCACGTAGCATTGGTGGCATGCATAACCCAAATCGGCAAGGAACTTTTTTCCCTGACCGGTATTGATCCCACCCTCCTCCGGCGGTATCTGTAGCGTGCTCCGGATGCCGCTCTTCTCGGGAACCCTGCGTACACGGTTGACGCTTGCCTTCACGGCCCTGCTTCTGCTGATCGCCACGCTGATTACCCTGACATTCACCAAACAAACCGCCGACGCCCAACTTGAGGCGCAAAGACAACTGGGGCAGGGCCTGATTCACACGATGAAACCGGTCATCCGGGACATGGTGGAGTCATACGACATCACTGCCTTGGCCGGCTACGTACGCCATCTCACCGCGGATCCCGCGATCGCAGGCATCCGCATCACCGACGAAACCGGATCGGAACTGTTTGAACAGACCTATGAACAGGAACAGGCGACCTGGCTGACACGGGCGTTGACGGGACATTCCGGCAAAGCCGAAACACTTTCCTCGGAAATTATCAACAACGGCATCCCGGTGGGCAGAGTGGAGATCGCGCTTTCCCAAAAACCGCTGAATGAAAGCATCAGGAACGTTGTGATAAACAGCGCGCTCATCACAATCGGATTGTTGCTGCTGGCATTTGTATCGTCCTACATTCTACTGAGCCGGTTTACCACGCCGCTCAAGCCCCTGACGGAATGGGCGCGTGAGTTCTCGCGGGGCAACTGGAAACCGAAAATCAAATTGATCGAATCCCGCAGCCGCGATATCCAGGAACTCAACCAGGCCTTCACCGACGGCTCAATCGCCATGCACCACCATATCCGCAGCCTGGAAGAGACGCGCGAACTGCTGGAGCATAGCGAAGGTAAATTGCGCAAGCTCATCAACGGCATGCACGAGATCCTGTTCGAACTGGACCCGGACGGCCGAATCAGTTTTCTAAATCCCGCCTGGGAAACGCTTACCGGTTTTTCAATTGAGAATTCGCTCGGAAAATTGTTCACCGATTTTCTCTTGGACGACGACGTCATCCGTGATTTCAGCGTTGACACCCTGAACCGCTTGGATGAAAAAAATCGCGAAATCTCACTGCGGACGGCGGTGGGAAAACGCCTGTGGGTAAATCTGGAAGCCGGCGCCCAGACCGACTCCTCCGGCAATTTCACCGGCGTTATCGGAACCCTGGGAGACATTACGAAAAGCGTCGAATTAAACCACCTCTTGAGCAGGTATCAGGACGAGCTCTACCACATGTCCGTGACCGACCCGCTCACCGGGCTTTACAACCGCCGGCATTTTGATACCCAGCTTGAGGTAATTCTTTCAGATCATTTGTCCAAAAATCGGTCCATCTGCCTGCTGTTGATCGACCTCGACGGGTTCAAGTTCATCAACGACACCTACGGCCATCCTTTCGGTGATGAGGTGCTGCGAACCACGGCGCACCTGCTCAGGCAACAAGTCAGACGCAACGACTATATCGCGCGTATGGCGGGTGATGAATTCGCCATGGTGTTGAAAAATACCGATCTGGAAAACGCCACCCGCATAGCCCAGAAGCTGCATGCAAAGATCAACGAAACCCGCGTCCCGCTTCCGGTCGGCTACCTCCAGCTTCAATCCAGCATCGGCGTGGCCGAGGCGCCGACACACGGCGAGAACGCACAGGATCTGGTCAGCGCGGCGGACGTGGCGCTCTATCACAGCAAACAACGCGGCCGCAACCGCATCGAGGTGCTCTCCCCCGATATCAGCAAGGCGATGATGTCCATTTTCAACCAGGGCTTCCAACTGAGAAACGCACTGGAACAGGGCAACATCCACCCCGCATTCCAGCCCATTTGCAACATGCAAAACGGCAAGCCGGTCGCCTACGAAGTACTGGCGCGCATGCGGCTCGACGGCTCCATCATCCAGGCCAAGGATTTCATCACGGTTGCGGAAGAACTTGGGCTTACGCGCGACGTTGATCTGCATATCATACGCACAGCGCTGAATACCAC